>DAIDKA010000066.1 GCA_027451085.1 Gammaproteobacteria bacterium | reverse complement strand
TGCAGGGCCGGCAGGCTCATGCGCTGGTTGGCATCGATGGGGATGATGCGGAGGTTCCCGGAGCCCAGGCCGGCATAGTCCATGGCGCGCGCGATGCAGGTGTGCGCGGCCGCTGATGCGTAGGCGATGAGCTGCGGCTGCGCGCGCAGTCCTGCGGTGCGGATATCCGCTCCCAGCGCCGCACGCCGTGCCACCAGCAGGGCGATGAAATTGGCCATCGACGTGCCGGTCACGAACAGTCCGCTGGCCCCTGCCGGGAATCCGAACCACTGGCGTGCCCAGTCGACGATCTGCAGTTCGATCTGGATGGGCGCGTGGTCGCGGCCACCGCAGTTTGCGTTCAGGCCGGCAGCCAGCATTTCCGCGAGCATGCCGACCACGGTACCGCCGCCGTGCACCCAGCCCATGAAGCCCGGGTGCACGTTGCCGGCCGCAAACGGCAGGATGCGCTGCTGGAACTGTTCGTAGACATGGGCCGGATCGGTGGGTGTCTCGGGCTGCGCCAGGCGCAGCGCGGCCCGGTCCGCGGCCTGCATCGGGGTCCAGACGGGGCGTTCGCGGACACCGAGGGTGTAGTCGAACATATCGTCGAGCATGCGGTGTGCAAGCTCGCGCAACGACTGGTTGGCAGCTGCGTCCAGGGGGGAGGGCTCAACCGCTCCCCGGGAGGACGGCGGCAAGGGGTTGTCCGTATCGATGGTGTCGAGGCTCATGAGTGAATCGCGGCAGGCGCCCGTTTGCAAACGAGCAGGGTCGCGCGAGACTAGCCCAGGGCCTCACGGTATCCCAGCCCCCGCCGTGATTTACCCTGCCGCATACTGTTTGTAGATTTGCGCAAGGAGCAGTTGATGGTTCACGCAGTGAGGTTTCACAGGACCGGCGGCCCTGAAGTACTGGTGTGGGAGGAGGTCCAGGTCGCTGATCCCGGTCCGGGCGAAGTGCGCATCCGGCACACCGCCGTCGGATTGAACTTCGTCGACACCTACTACCGCTCGGGGCTGTATCCCGCGCGGCTGCCCAGTGGCCTGGGTGGCGAGGGCGCGGGCGTGGTTGAGGTCATCGGCCGCGGGGTGAGAGGGCTGAAGCCCGGGGATCGGGTGGCGTACGGCAGTGCGCCCCAGGGGGCTTACGCGCAGGCCCGGCTGATCGCGGCCGACCGCCTGGTCAAGCTGCCCGAGGACATCGCTGACACCACTGCGGCCGCGATGATGCTGAAGGGTCTGACTGCGCAGTACCTGATCCGCCAGACCTGCAGGCTCAGGCGCGGGGACACCATCCTGCTGCACGCAGCGGCCGGCGGCGTGGGTCTGATCCTGTCGCAATGGGCCAGGCATCTGGGCGTCAGTGTCATCGGCACGGTGGGCAGCGATGCCAAGGCGCAACTGGCCCGCGCCCATGGCTGCGAGCATGTGATCATCTATACGCGCGAGGACTTTGTGCAGCGGGTGCACGAGATCACCGCGGGACGCAAGGTGTCGGTGGTCTATGACTCGGTGGGCAAGGATACCTTCCTGAAGTCACTCGACTGCTGCGCGCCCCTTGGCACGGTGGTGCTGTTCGGACAGTCCTCCGGCGCGGTGGAGCCGTTCAGTCCGGCGCTGCTGCAGGCGAAGGGCTCGCTGTACCTGACGCGGCCCACGCTCTATACCTATGCGGCATCGCGCGCGAGCCTGACGCGGATGGCGCGGGAGCTGTTCGCAGTGGTGCAATCCGGCGCGGTGAAGGTCCCGGTCAACCAGACGTATCCGCTGCAGGAGGCGGCGCGGGCGCAGGCGGACCTGGAAGCGCGGCGCACCACCGGGGCCACGGTGCTGCTGGTCTAGGGCACCGTGACGATGACTTTCCCTACCTGCTGGTTGGACTCCAGGTAGCGGTGGGCGTCGACGATCTGCGCAAACGGGAAGGTCTTTGCAACCACCGGCTTCAGGCGGCCGTCGGCCAGGCCCTTGAGGATGTTCTGCCGCGCCCGCTCGAGGCGCTCCGGGTGCTTCCAGATGTAGGAGGCGACCCAACCGCGGATGCTCAGGTTCTTGAACGCGGCCGGCCAGTGCGGATGCAGCGTGGGCTGGCCGCTGAGTCCGCCATAGATGAAAAGTATTCCGTCTTCCGCCAGGGATTCGGCGAGTTTTTCCACGAACGGACCACCGACCGGATCAAAGGCGGTGCGCGCTCCGCGTCCTGCGGTGATGCGCATGACCTCGGCCACGACGTCGGTTCCGGCGGTGGCGATCACGTGCGCGGCACCTTGTGCGCGCAAGGCCTCGGCCTTGCCGTTGTGGCGGGTCAGGGCGATGGGCGTGGCGCCGGCCCAGTTGCTGAGCTGGATGGCCGCAAGACCCACGCTGCTGGAGGCGGCCGGGATCAGGACGTAATCACCCACGCCGATCCTGGCCACCTCGATCAGGGCATAGGCGGTGAAGTACTGCATCCAGATGGAGGCCGCCTCGACATCCGTGAGTGCCGGTGGCGCTGGCAGGACACTGCATGCGGGCACGATGGCGGCCTCACCATACACGCCGTAATCGCCCAGGTGGTAGTTGGGGAACACGCAGACGCGGTCGCCCACCGCCATGCCCTGCACGCCCGGGCCCGTGGCCTCGATGATGCCGCAGGCTTCATAGCCCATCGGCGAGGGCAGCTTGGGACGGACGGGGTAGTTGCCGGCGCGGTATACGGTTTCGGAGCGGTTCAGGCCGATGGTCCGCACGCGGATACGGACTTCACCGGGTCCCGGCGCGCCGATTTCGAGGTTCTCGAAGCGCAGTACTTCCGGGCCGCCGGTTTCGTGGATGCGTACGACCTGTGTCATGGGAGCCTCCTTGGGATGCGGCCATGGTACCTCAGGGAAATCCCGTGACCAGTGCGCGCAGGCCGGTGTCGTAGCCGTGCTCGAAATCCAGCACCTGCTCCAGGTACTCGTGCATGCCGGCGCTCTGCTGGTACATGGCCCAGCCCAGAGTCAGTGACACCACCGAGGCGTAGTAGTGCAGGGCGGTCTCCCGGTCGAGGCCCGCGCGCATCAGCGGCGTGGCAATCGCAGTCATCGAGGCCGGCACGTCCGACACCACCGGCCGGGCCAGGATGCACAGTTGCGCCGAATCCCGGTGCTGCAGCAGCAGGCCGTGGAACTCGCGCCCGAAGCGCGTCAGCCAGTCGCGCCAGTTCAGCCCCGCAGGCACCGCCTGCCGGGCCTGCTCGTACAGCCGCTGCGCCAGCAGGGTGGTGAGTTCGTCCTTGTCATGCACGTGCCAGTAGAAGGCCGAGGGCTGCACCCCCAGGCGCGCGGCCAGCGGCCGCAGCCGCAGTCCGGGCAGGCCGTGCTCGTTGAGCATCGACAGCGCCGTATCCAGGATGGGTGCGAGCGTCAGCCGCTGCCGGGCCGGAGGCGCGCCGCGGCGCGAGGTTTTACGTTTGATGGCGGCCTCCGGTTGACAATTGAACGATGT
>DAIDKA010000065.1 GCA_027451085.1 Gammaproteobacteria bacterium | reverse complement strand
CGGCGCCGGGCGCGGGCGGGCGCATGCCTGCGAACTGGCCCTCGGCGACGTAGCCGGTGGTGCCCACCACGGTGACGGCCACCGGGCCGTCCGGGTAGCCCTGCTTGATGAGTTTGACCCTGGCGGTGTTGCCGTCAAAGGTCACGCGCTCCAGCTTGCCGCCGTCGCCGCCCTCGATGATCAGCACACTGTCCGGGCCGAATGCGCGCATGCCGTCCGGACGTGAGATGGGCCGGTCGGTGCTGACCTCCACCGGCGCACCGGCGGAATCGTCCTTGTTCAGCGGGATGCTGTACAGCTTGCTGGCTGCGAGTTCGTTGACAATGATGCGATGACCCAGCACCGAGATGCCGTCGAGCGCCACGTTCCTGGGTCCCAGGGAACCGTCGGCGCCGGCCCACACCGTAAGCTCGCCCGCGCCCTTCTTCAGGGTCACGACCTGTGTGTTGCCGGTGTCGGTGGCGAACACGGTGCCATCCGCAAGCGTGGCGATGTCATTGCAGAAGCTGCCGGCGGTGGGGAAAGCGTAGTGCGCCTTGTGTGCGCCCGTGCTGACGTCGAAGGCATACAGGTGGGCGAACGCGGGCCCGCCGTCCGGCGGTCCCATGTGGTTGGAGCACACCCACAGCGTGCGGGTGCGGTTGTCGACGAACACCCCGAAGGTGCTGTCCAGTCCCTCGGCGCCGGAGGCGATGAAGGTGTCGGCGGTGGCCGAACCCGGCGCCGCACGGTAGACGGCCTTGTTGCCGATGCTGCCGAAGAACACGGAGCCGTCGGCGGAGGAGGTGATGCTCTCCGGGAACACCCGCTGGGCGTTGACGACGATTTCGGCGGGCGGGGCGGCCTGCGCTGCTGCCGTGGCCACACCGATGGCGGCGGCGACGCCTGCAGCGATGGCGAGGTTGATCTTCATGTGCTGATCCTCTCTGAGTCCTTAAACTTATGGTGGGAGATGCGATGCATGACGTTCGCACCCCCGTCGCCCGGCAGCAGCGAACCGTCGTGACACGATGGTCTTATTGTACGTTATTCCCATAAGAATATAGCGAGGGATGGTATGCGACACTGGCAAAAATCCCTGTGGGCTGGAGCAACGATCCTGCGGGTTCAGGCGACCTCGGACACTGGATCGCCCTTGTTGCTGCCGCGGCGGGTTTCGGGGTCGTCATCGGGCAGTTGCCAGAAGATCCAGGCGGAGGCGGCGGTCATCAGGCCCATGCACAGGAAGGTGGCATGGAACACGGCGAGGTTGCGGCCGCCATGCCCGAAGGTGTCGGTAAAGGCGGCGAGCAGGCCGCCGGCGGCGGCAACCGCCAGGCTCATGGCCAGCATCTGCATCATGGACAGCAGGCTGTTGCCGCTGCTGGCCATGGGACTGTCCAGGTCCTTGAGCGTCAGGGTGTTCATGGCCGTGAACTGCAGTGAGTTCACCATGCCAAAGGCTGCCAGCTGCAACAGAATGATCCACAGTGGCTGGCTGGCGCTTACCAGCGCGAAGGCCGCAATCCCGAGGCCCACCAAAAGCGTATTGGCGACCAGCACCTGCCGGTAGCCGAAGCGGTTGATCAGCGGGATGGCCATGCGCTTGGAGCCCATGGCGGCAACGGAGGTGGGCAGCATCATGAGGCCGGCATGAAAGGGCTCGTACCCCAGGCTCACCTGCAGCAGCAGCGGCAGCAGATAGGGCATGGCGCCGTTGCCCAGGCGGGCGAAAAGATTGCCCAGCAGGCCGATGCTGAAAGCGGGAACGCGGAAGATCGACGGCGGAAACAGCGGATGCGGCTGCTGCGCGGCCCGCAGCCAGTAGCCGGCCAGGATCACCAGGCCGAAGACCAGGAGCAGCAGCACCGTGGCATGGTGCAGGGCGAGGTCCGACATGCCGTCGAGGGCGATGGATATGCCTACCATGCCCGCGGCCAGCAGGCCGTAGCCGGCGAAGTCGAACGGCGCAAGCTCACTGGCGCGCCGCGCCGGCATATGCGTCAGTGTGGCGATGCCGCCGGCGATGCCGATGGGCACGTTGATCAGGAAGATCCAGTGCCAGCTCGCGACCTGCACCAGCCAGCCGCCCAGCGTCGGGCCGATCAGCGGCCCCACCAGCCCCGGAATCGCCACAAAGCTCATGGCCGGCAGCAGCTGTTCACGCGGGAAGGTCTGCAGCAGCACCAGCCTTCCCACCGGCAGCAGCAGCGCGCCGCCCGCGCCCTGGAGCACGCGCGCCAGGGTCAGCTGTGGCAGTGTGTGCGATAGCGCGCACAGCACGGACCCGAGGGTGAACACGACGATCGCGCTGAGGAAAACGCGGCGGGTGCCGAAGCGGTCGGCCAGCCAGCCGGAGGCCGGGATCAGCATGGCCATGGTCAGCGAGTAGCCGATGATCACCGACTGCATGCGCAGCGCCCGCTCGCCCAGGCTCGCGGCCATCGCCGGCAGCGCGGTGTTGACGATGGTGCCGTCCAGCGTCTGCATGAAGAAGCTGGAAGCCACCAGCCACAGCAGTGGTTTGAGCGAGCGCGTGGCAGCCCCGTGAGCGCTGTCCACCGGCATCAGCCGCCGCGTACGAAGTGCGCTAGCAGCCCCGCCGAGTAGTGCCGGGCGACATTGCGGACGAAGCGGGGAAAATCGCGCGCCGCGTGATCGTCCGCGCCATCGGAGATCACGCGCACCACGCCGTAGGGCACGCCGAAGGCCTCGCAGACCTGGGCGGCGGCGGCGCCTTCCATCTCCACGCAGGCGGTGTCCGGCAGCCGCTGGCGCAGTCCGGCGAGATCCGCACCCGTGCTGAAGAACTTGTCGCCGCTGGCGATAAGACCGCTGGCAACGCGCGGCTGGCTGATGTTGAACTCGCGCAGTTCGACGGCGTCGATGCTGGCGTGAAGGTCCTCGTGGACGAATCGCCGGGCAGCGGCCACCAGGCGGGCGTTGATGCCGGCGTCGGCGGTGAAGCGGGTCTTGCCGGTCAGCGGTATCTCATAGCGGGCGAACAGCGGGCTTGCGTCCATGTCGTGCTGGATGAGGTCGCTTGCGACCACGATGTCGCCGATGCCGAGGTCCGCGCGCACGCCACCGGCCACGCCGCAGAACACGAGTTCCGTGACCGGCCAGGACGACAGCAGCTGCGCGATGGTGGCCGCCGCCGCCACCTTGCCCCAGTGCGAAAACACCGCCACCACCCGGGTGCCGTGCAGCTGGCCGGTGAGGAACTCACGGCCCCCGGTGGCGCGGCTGGACGCTCCCGTCAGCGATTGCTGCACCAGGGCGATCTCCTCCTGCATGGCGCTGATGATGGCGAGCATGGCGGTTGTGGCCGTGAGGCTCAGCCTCCGGACTTTTTGGCGTCGTAACCGAGCTTCACGAGCTCCTGCACCAGGCGGTCGCGGTGGTCACCCTGGATTTCAATGATGCCGTCCTTGACCGCCCCGCCGGCGCCGCAGAGCTTCTTGAGCTTCGCGCCCAGCGCTTCGAGCTGCGCGCCCGCGAGAGGCAGCCCGGTGACCACAGACACGCCCTTGCCGCCGCGCCCGGCCACTTCCCGGCCCACCCGGACCTTCGCAGGCCCCGCGGCCACGGGTTTCAGGGACTTGAGCGCCTTGGCGGGGTCGGCTTTCACGACCACGCCGCGGAAGGTGTGTTGGGGCTTCATGGCGTGGATTGTGGCAGGATCAGCCCCATGCGTGCCATCGGGCCATAGCTTTACAGGGGAGCCGCTGTGCCGGGTCTTCAGCGCAAACTGTCCGCGAGTCTGCTGGTGATGTTCACCGCCGGGACGGTGCCGGTGTCCGCCGCGCCGCTGCCGGCGCGGACCATGCCGGCGCCGCATGCCGCCAGCGTCGACGGCGATGCGCAGTTCGCCACGCTGGAACACGAGTACGTGGTGTACATCATGCGCCGCTTCCCGGTGGTGGGGACGTACCTGGGTGGCGCGGGCTTCGATCCGGCGCTCGCACAGGTGGATGGCACGCTGCGCGACAACTCGCCGGCAGGCATTGCCGCCGAGGACACGCACCTGCGGGAGCTGCGCGCAAGGTTCGCGCAGCTCAACCCGCGCCGCCTGTCGGCACGGCGGCGCATCGACCGCACCGTCGCGCTGGCGCAGATCGATTTCCTGCTGCACCAGCACGAGGTCCTGCACCAGCAGCAGCGTTCGCTGGATTCCTACACCGATGAACCGTTCCGCGGCGTCGACTGGCAGCTGCAGGGCATGACGCCCACGGGCACCGGCACGCTGGGCACCGAGGCGCAGTGGGACCTTGTGATACAGCGCACGCGCGCCATTCCACAGTACCTCGCGATCGCACAGGAGCAGCTGGCCGCAGGAGTCAAGTCCGGCCGCACGCCGGACTGGCGCGTGCTGCTGCAGTTCGGCCTGGGCAGCACGAGCGCCGATGCGGAATACTTCACCAGGACCCTGCCAGCCCTGGCGCGTCAGCGCATCACCGGCCCGCAGCGTGAGTCGCAGCTGAAGCAGCTGCAACAGGCCGGCAACGATGCCGCGGCCGCCTACGACCGCCTGCACGACTACATCGCGGCGACGTTCTTCGCCGATCCTTCCGGCACCGATGTCAGCTCGCTCAAGCCGCAGTACCGTGCCGATCACTACGCGCTCGGCGAGGCGGAATACGACTGGGCCCTGCACAACAACCTGCGGCTGTCGACCACGGCCGCGCAGTTGTACACGCAGTCCTGGCCGGTGGTGCAGGCCACGCGGGGGCAGATGATCGCGCTGGCGCGCACCATTGCCGCGAGCCACCACTGGAGCGTGCCGCCCGGTGGCGACAGTGGCGTGGCAACGGTGCGCCTGGTGTTCGAGCAGCTTGGCCAGGATGCGCCCGCCACCGATGTCGACATGGTGGCGTTGTACAACAGGACGGCGCAGCGGCTGGTGGATTACGCGCGCCGTACACACCTGTTCAACGTGCCGGCCGACTACAGGCTGGATATCACGCTGACACCACCGCCGCTGCGCGCGTCGATCGACGGTGCCGCGTACTATCCGGCACCGGTGTTCAAGCCGGACGGTGTGGGCCGCTTCTACGTCACGCCCACCAACAACGATCCGGCGCTGCTGCGTCAGCTGCACAACACGTACGCGGTGCCCGATCTGGCCGCGCACGAGGGCTTTCCCGGCCATGACTGGCACTACAAGGTCATGGCCCGCTACAAGAACCAGATCTCGCCCATCCGCTGGCTGACGCCGGGCGCGGTCGAGGACTCATCGTCCATGTGGGAGGACTCGCTTGCCGCCGAGGGTTGGGCGCTGTACGCGGAGGCGTTGCTGGCCGAGTCGCAGGCGGGCGCGCCGCAAGGGTTCTACAGCCCCGAGGAGCGCCTGTACCAGTTGCAGGGCCAGTTGTACCGGGACCTGCGCGTGCGCATCGACACGGGCATCCACACCGGCAGGCTGGGATTCGAGGATGCGGTCACGCTCTACTCGGAGGTCGTGGATTTCCTGCCGGGTTCCTGCCGTGATCCAAAGGCGCTGGCGCTGGCGGCCAAGACGGCCAGCTGCACGACGGCCCGCGCCGCGGTCACGCGTTATGCGCGCTGGCCGACACAGGCCATCACCTACCGGCTGGGCAAGGAGCAGATCCTGGCGTTGCGCCGGCGGGCCCAGCGGCTGTTCGGCCCCGCGTTCTCGGAGCAGCGTTTCCACCTGGAGTTCATGAAGCAGGGGACGATCCCCAGCGGCTACTTTGCCGAGGAACTCCTGCGGGCGCTGGGGGAGCCGGAGAAGTGACTAGAGCACGGATTCCAGCCACGTGGAGATATCGCCGATCTGCTGCTCGCATACCTGGTGCTGCATCGGGTACTCCCTCCACTGCAGCGGATAGCCTGCGCTGAGCAGCGCGTCACGGGAGTCCTGTGCGAACGGCAGCGCGATCACCGGGTCCTGGATGCCGTGGCACATGAGAACCGGTAGATCCAGGTTGGCGGGCGCGGCCTCGGCAGCCAGTGTGTCGGCCAGCGGCAGGTAGGTGGACAAGGCCAGGATGCCCCCCAGGCGCTCAGCGTGGCGCAGGCCGGTATGCAGCACGATGGCGCCGCCTTGGGAAAACCCGGCCAGCACGATGCGGTGCGACGGAATGCCCCGCGCCCTTTCCTGCTGGATGATGTTCTCGACCACCTGCGCGGAGCGGCGGATGCCGGCTTCATCCTGCCGCTTGCGGTCGGTCAGGCTGTAGATGTCGTACCAGGCGCGCATGGGCATGCCGTTGTTGATGGTCACCGGCTGCACCGGGGCATGCGGGAAGATGAAGAGCGGGACCTGGCGGGTCTGCAGGCGCAGCTGCTGCGCCAGCGGCACGAAGTCTGAGCCATCGGCACCCAGGCCATGCAGCCAGATGACGCTGGCGGTGGCCTCGGCGGCCGGGTGCAGCACGATCGCGTCGTCGTATTGTTCGATCTTGTAGTTCATGGGGTGGGGGTGGGTTGCAGCCTGATATCATTGCAGAATGACCCAACCTCCCCTTGATTACCAGTCGGCCGGTGTCGATTACCACCGCATCGACCAGTTGAAGATCCGCGCCCAGCAGGCGGCGCGCGGCACCGCGCGGCACCTGGGTGCACATGCCGCCACCGAGATCGGCGCTTCGCGCGGGGAGTCCGCCTATGTCGTGGATGTCGGCGGGGTCCTGGTCGCCTCGATCGTCGAGTGCCTCGGCACCAAGGCGCTGGTGGCCGATGCCATGCGGCCCATCTCGGGGCGCACGCACTACGACACCATCGCGCAGGACACCATCGCCATGGCGGTGAACGACCTGGTGACAGTAGGCGCGGCGCCGGTATCGGTGCACGCCTACTGGGCCGCCGGATCGAGTGACTGGTTCAACGATGTCGCGCGCATGGAGGACCTGGTGCGTGGCTGGAAGGCGGCGTGCGATGTGTGCGAGGTTTCCTGGGGTGGTGGCGAGACGCCGGCGCTGGCAGGCGTGGTTCAGCCTGGCAGCATCGACCTGGCCTGCGCAAGCGTCGGCATCATCAACCCGCGCGAGCGCCTGACACTGGGCCACAACCTTGCCGCTGGCGACGCCATCGTGCTGCTGGCGGCAAGCGGCATCCACGCCAACGGCGTGAGCCTCGGCCGCAAGCTCGCAGAGCGCCTGCCCGAGGGATATGCCACGCGCATGGGCGACGGCCGCGCTTTCGGCGAGGCGCTGCTCGATCCCACCGTGCTGTATCCGCCGGTGCTCAAGGCGCTGTGGGCCGCGGGCGTGATCCCGCACTACACCGTCAACGTCACCGGCCACGGCTGGCGCAAGCTCATGCGTCATCCCGGGGACTTCACCTACCGCATGCAGACGCTGCCGCCGGTGCCGGCCGTGCTCGCATTCATGCAGGGCGAGGCGCGGCTGGACGCGCGCGAGGCCTATGGCAGCCTGAACATGGGCGCCGGCTTCGCGATGTTCCTGCCGCAGAACCAGGCTGCGGCGGCGATCGCCGCCGCCCGTTCAGCGGGTGTCCATGCCTGGAATGCGGGCGTGGTGGAGGCGGGCCCCAGGCAGGTGGTGATCGAGCCGCTCGACCTGGTGTTCACCGCGGACGAACTGCAGCTGCGGGCCTGATCCGGCCGCCGCGGACGATTCCCAGGCATGTACGGACTCGCGCGCCCCCTGCTGTTGCGGATGGAAGCCGAGAGGGCGCACCGCCTGGCCTTGTCGGGACTGAACACGGCGCACCGGCTGGGCCTGCTGTCATTGCTGCCGGCCGCGCCGCCGCGGGCGCCGGTGCGGCTGATGGGACTCACGTTCCCCAACCGGCTGGGGCTTGCGGCGGGCCTGGACAAGAACGCGGTCTGCGTCGACGCCATGGGCGCGCTGGGTTTCGGCTTCGTGGAGGTCGGCACGCTGACCCCGAAGCCCCAGGACGGCAATCCGCCGCCGCGCGTGTTCCGGCTGCCGCAGGCGCGCGCCATCATCAACCGCATGGGCTTCCCCAATGACGGGGTCGAACCCGCCGTCGCGCGTCTTGCGGCCCGGCGTTTTGCGGGTGTGTGCGGCGTGAATATCGGCAAGAACGCGGCGACCCCGCTGGAGCGCGCCACCGAGGACTACGTCGCGGCGCTGCGCGCGGTGTACGGCGTGGCTGACTACGTCACGATCAATGTTTCCTCGCCCAACACCCAGGGCCTGCGCAGCCTGCAGGGCGGGGATCAGCTGCGGCCGCTGCTGCAGGGGCTGCTGGAAGCGCGTTCACAGCTGAGTGCAGCCACGGGCAGGCGCGTGCCGCTGGTGGTGAAACTGTCGCCGGATCTCGCCGAGCATGAGCTCGCCGTCACGGCGGAGGTGATCGCCACACTGGGCATCGACGGCGTGATCGCCACCAATACCACGCTGGAGCGCGCGGCGGTGCAGGGACTGGAACATGCTGACAGGCCCGGCGGCCTGTCCGGGGAGCCGCTGCGCGAGCGCGCCGCAACCGTCGTCGGCAGACTCAGAAAGCTCCTCGGGCCGGACATGCCGCTGATCGGTGTTGGCGGCATCAGCGCCGCGGCGCATGCGCGTGCCATGCTCGATGCAGGCGCCGACCTGGTGCAGGTGTACACGGGCCTGATCTATCGCGGGCCCGCGCTGGTGCGTGAACTGCTGCATGTTTGAGAGCCGTCGCTGAACGGCGACGACAAATCTTAACTTTCTGTAAATGTTGTCGGCGCTTCATCAAGCGTAGCGTTGTGGAGGACGTTGCCGACAGTGGCGCGATCCACAGAAGGAATCCATACATGTCCGGAAGTCTCAACAAGCTTGCAGTTGCCGCGGCCGTCGCCGGTTTGTCTGCGTCGCTGTTCATCGGCAGTGACGCGCAGGCGCAGACGGTCGTGTTCGGCGTGGCGCCGCCTGTCGTCGGCGTGCAGATCCGTCTGGCCCCGCCGCCCCTGCCGGTGTACGTGCAGCCGCCATGCCCGGTGGTGGGCTACATGTGGACGCCGGGTTACTGGGCGTACGGCCCCGCAGGTTATTACTGGGTGCCGGGCACCTGGGTGGCGCCGCCCGCGGTCGGCCTGCTGTGGACGCCGGGATACTGGGGCTGGATCGGTGGCATCTACTCGTGGCATGCGGGGTACTGGGGCCCGCACGTGGGGTTCTACGGCGGCGTCAATTACGGCTTCGGCTACGGCGGTATGGGCTTTGCCGGCGGCCGCTGGGTGGGTGGCAGTTTCGCCTACAATGCCGCGGTCACAAATGTGAACGTCAACATCATCCACAACACCTACCGCGAGACCGTGGTCAACAACTTCACGACGAACCACGTGAGCTTCAACGGCGGTCCCGGGGGTATCCGCGCGATGCCCACCGCGCAGGAACGGATGGCGGAGCGGGAACAGCACTTCGCGCCCACGGTGCTGCAGCAGCGGCACGTGCAGCAGGCCGAGCGCAACCCGGCGCTGGCGGCGCGTGCCAATGGCGGGCATCCGGGTATCGCGGCCACGGCGCGTCCGGGACAGTTCCGTGGGGCAGGCGTGGTCGCTGCGCGTGGCGCGCCCGCAATGAACCATGCGGAGTTTGCTCAGCACGCCGCCAACCACCCCGGCAACCCCTACGAGCAGGCGGGGCGTGGCCAGGAGTGGGTGCAGCGCCAAGCGCGTGAGCAGCCGCGCCAGGCGCCGAACGAGCGCCCGCGAAGCGAGCGCCCGCAGCAGCACGAACATCCATACCCGCAGGCCCGTCCCCAGGAGCAGCATCGCGGGCCTGCGCCCAGGCAGGAAGAACGACGCTGAAACAGACCAGGCCGCGCAACCGGCAGGTTGCGCGGCCTGGTGCAGGCTGATGCCGCCCCGGAGCGTGCGAGGGCCGGGGCGGTTTCTCAGCCCTGCCCGAGGATGTCCCGCAGCGTCGAGAACAGCTGATCGATGTGCCTGCTTTCGGCGATCAGCGGCGGCGAGAGCGCGATGATGTCGCC
>DAIDKA010000064.1 GCA_027451085.1 Gammaproteobacteria bacterium | reverse complement strand
CGCCGGCGAAGCACAAGCCCGCTGCGGCGAAAAAGGCTGCCGCGAAGTCCAAGCGCGGACCTGCCCTGAAAAAGAACCCGGTGAAGGCCGTCAGCAAGCCGGTGAAGAAGCCCCTGAAAAAGGTTCCTGCCAGGAAGGCGGCGGCTGAGTCCAAGGGGAAGAAGAAAGGTCCGGTGGCTGCTGCTGCTCGCGGCCGCCGTGCTGCTGCTGGCGCGCGCAAGGGTAAGTAAGGCGCAATGGCCACCGAGCCCAGGCTGCGCCTCGGACTCGCCCAGCTCGATCTGCTGGTGGGTGATGTCCGGGGCAATGCCGAGCGCCTGATCGACACGCTGCGGCGCGCTTCGAGCGAGCTGCACCCGGACATCGTACTGTTCCCCGAACTTGCTCTGTCCGGCTATCCGCCGGAGGACCTGCTGTTCCACGGTGGTTTCCGCCATGCGGTGGATGCGGCCCTGATCCGGGTGCGCGAGGCTGTGGGTGCCGTTGCGGCAGTGGTGGGGTATCCGGAGTACACCCGGGGTGCCATCCACAACTCCGCGGCTTTCCTCAGCGAAGGCCGGGTGCTGGCCAACCATCGCAAGCGGGAATTGCCCAACTACAAAGTGTTCGACGAAAAGCGCTACTTCCGCAAAGGCATGGAGCCGACCGTCATCGAGTACCGTGGCTTCCGCCTTGGCATCCTGGTGTGCGAGGACATGTGGGAGCCGGCGGCCGCGCGGGCCGCGCGCGACGCCGGCGCGGAGTTGCTGCTGGTCGTCAACGCTTCTCCCTACGAACTGCACAAGCAGCGCGAGCGTGAGACGGTCGTGCGTCAGCGCATCGCTGAGAATCGCGTGCCGGTGGCCTACGTCAACATCCTGGGCGGTCAGGACGAACTCATTTTCGACGGCAATTCCTTCGTCATGGATGCGCAGGGCGAGCTTGCGATGCGGGCGCCGGCATTCGAGGAGGGGCTGTACCTGGCCGAGTTCGTGCGCGAAGGCGGTGCGAGCGGTCCGGTGGTGCCGGTGAGGGGCGTTGTTGCGCCGGAGCAGTCCGACGAGGCGAGTGTCTACAACGCGCTGGTGCTGGGCGTGCGTGACTACGTCAACAAGCACCGCTTCCCGGGCGTGGTCATGGGACTGTCCGGTGGGGTGGACTCGGCGCTGACGCTTGCCATTGCTGTCGATGCGCTGGGTCCGGACCGCGTGCAGGCCGTCATGATGCCCTCGCGCTATACCTCGCAGATGAGCCTGGACGATGCGGCCGGGCAGGCCGGGGCCATGGCGGTGCGCTACAGCGTGCTGCCGATCGAGGGCATGTTCGAGGCCACGTTGTCGACGCTTGCGGCCGAGTTTGCGGGCAAGAAGCCGGACGCCACCGAGGAGAACATCCAGTCCCGCTGCCGCATGCTGCTGCTCATGGGCCTGTCCAACAAGACCGGCCGCATGCTCCTGACCACCGGCAACAAGAGCGAAATGGCCGTGGGCTACGCCACGCTCTACGGCGACATGGCCGGCGGCTTCGCGCCCATCAAGGACTGCTCGAAGCTGCTGGTGTACCGCCTGGCCGCCTACCGCAACCGGCTGGGCAGGGTGATTCCGCAGCGGGTCATCGACCGCCCACCATCGGCGGAACTGCGTCCGGACCAGAAGGATTCGGATTCGCTGCCGCCGTACGAGACCCTCGATCCCATACTCGAGGCCTTCATCGAGGACGACCTGTCGGTGGATCAGATTGAAGCGCGTGGGTTCGAGCGGGCCACGGTGGCGCGGGTGCTCGATCTGGTTCGCCGCAACGAGTACAAGCGCCGCCAGGCTCCGCCCGGCGTGCGCGTCAGCCGGCGCGCCTTCGGCCGCGACTGGCGCTATCCCATAACAAACGGCTGGCGCCGTTAGGCATCACCAACGGCTGCCTCACCTTAGAAGATCTGCCACCAGTGGTGGGGCTTGTCGTACTGGGCGACGCCGACGTCGGTGAAGTTGTAGTCGTACACCTTGCGCGCCTGCTCCGCCTTGTCCTTCAGGCCGAGCCGCTCGTCCGCCGCGATCATGATCTTCAGCGCATCGCGCGTCTGCGGCGAGCCGTCGTACTGTTCCAGGACGTCGTCAGCGCGCTGCGCGGCGGCGACATAGGCCTCGCGCCGCATGTAGAACTGCGCGACATGGACGTCGTAGGAGGCCAGGCGGTTGCGCAGGTACACCATGTGCTCCAAGGCGTCATGTGCGTAGGGACCCTTGGGGTAGTTCACCACCACGCGACGGAAGGACTCGAAGGACTTGCGGGCGGTGTCCGGTGGCCGCATGGTAAGGTCCGCATGGAACCAGCGCTCCATGGCGTTCGGGGTGCGCTCGAAGTCGACCAGGCCCTTGATGTAATAGGCGTAATCGACCCGCGGGTTGATCGGGTTCTCGCGGATGAAGGTGTCGGCGGCGTCCGTGGCGGAGTCAGTCTCGCCGGACTTGTAGTAGCAGTAGATCAGGTCCAGGTGGGCCTGGCGCGCCTGGCTGGTGAAGGGGAACCGGGCCGTGAGCTCCTCCAGCATCTTGATGGCGTTCTTGTAGTCGCTGCTCACCATGCGCTTGTGGGCTTCGTTGTAGATGAGCACCGGATTGTTCTGCTGCTCCTTCTTGCGCGCCTTGTGGGTGGCGCAGCCGCCAAGCACCATGGAACTCATGCACAATGCGAGGATGAAGCCGCGGGCGAGGCGGGTCGTCGTCATAACTTTTGTGGCCCCTCGGACCGGACAAGCAATAGCCGGACAGTATACCGGGTGCGACCCCCGCCGCACCGCCAATCGAGCTTATAGGACCCTCTCTTGAGCACTGAGTTCCGCACCCACAACCTGGAGCTGTCCGCCGATCAGGCCGGCCGCAGGCTGGACCAGGCGCTGGCATCCATGCTGCCCCAGTATTCCCGCCAGCGCCTGCAGGGCTGGATCGAGGCCGGCAAGGTGCGCCTCGACGGCCGGCTGCCACGTTCGCGGGACAAAATCCTGGGCGGTGAACAGGTCCGCATCGAGGTTGAGCTGCAAGCCGAGATCAGCCTGGCCGCGGAGTCCGCCCCGGTGGACGTGGTGTACGAGGACAGGGCGCTGCGGGTGATCAACAAGCCGGCGGGCCTGGTGGTGCACCCCGGCGCGGGTAATCCGGCCCATACCCTGCAGAACCTGCTGCTGGGGC
>DAIDKA010000063.1 GCA_027451085.1 Gammaproteobacteria bacterium | reverse complement strand
ATGGTGCCGGTCACGAGCGGCGCCAGCAGGGCGCCGATATTGATGCCCATGTAGTAGATGGAAAAGCCTGCGTCGCGCCGCGAGGCGCTGTCGCAGCGGTACAGCTCGCCCACCATCACCGCGGTGTTGGGTTTGAGCATGCCGGTGCCCAGGCAGGTGAGCAGCAGGCCGATGTAGAACAGCTTGATACCGGGTACGGCCAACGCCAGGTTGCCGGCGCAGATCAGCACTCCGCCCCAGAAGATCGAGCGGCGCAGTCCGAGCAGGCGGTCGGCCACCCACCCCCCGGGTAGTGAACACAGGTATACCGCCGCGGTGTACAGGCCGTAGATCGCGCCGCCGCGTTCCACCGACAGGCCGAGACCACCGGCGCTTGCCTGCGCCGTCATGTACAGCAGCAGCAGGGCACGCATGCCGTAGTAGGAGAAGCGCTCCCACATCTCGGTGAAGAACAGCGTGGCCAGGCCCCGCGGGTGACCCAGCCAGAGCACGCCGGACTGGCCGGCGGCAGGGGTGGAGTCGGCCGGTACGGTGTTCATGGTGCTTCAGGCGTTGCTGCCGGACTCGTCCTGCTTTGCCTGGCTCTTGGACATGATGGAGGCCATCAGCAGGCCGCCTTCGTACAGGAGGTACATGGGGAAGGCCAGGATGCACTGCGACAGCGCATCCGGCGGCGTCACCATCGCCGAGACCACGAACACACCCACGACGACGTAGGCGCGGTTCTTTTTCAGGGTGGACAGTTCCACGATGCCGGTGAGCACGAGCAGCACCACGGCTATCGGCACCTCGAAGGCCAGGCCGAAGGCAATGAACATGCGCATGGCGAAGTCGAGGTAGCTGGTGATGTCCGTCATCATGGTCACGCCCTTGGGCGTGGTGCCGACAAAGTACGTGAACACCACCGGGAACACGAACTGGTAGGCAAAACCCACTCCCAGGTAGAACAGCACCACCGAGGACATGAGCAGCGGGACGGCGAAGCGCTTTTCGTGCCTGTAAAGGCCCGGGGCCACGAAGGACCACAGCTGGTACAGCACGTAGGGCATGGCGATGAACAGCGACGCGAACATCGACAGCTTGAACGGCGTCATGAACGGCGCCATGACATCGGTGGCGATCAGCGTGACGCCCTTGGGCAGCTTTTCCTGGATGGGTCGCGCCACGAAGGTGAACAGCTCGTTCGACCAGTAGGCGCAGGGAATGAGGGCGATGATCCAGGCGATGCCCGCCTTCACCAGGCGGGTGCGCAGTTCCAGCAGGTGGGAGATCAGCGTGCCTTCGGCGAGGTTCTCGCCCTCGGGCGGGGTGTCGTTGCTCATGGTGTCGCGGCGGGCACGTCCTGTGCGGGCGCGGTGGACCGCGGCGAAGCCGCTTCGGCCTCCGCCGACGGCGGGGTAACCGGCGCGGCGGCATCCGCTTCCGCCGTTTCATCCAGCGGATTGGAGAAGGAGATTTCCGGCGTCGTGCCGTTCATCCTGAAATGCGTGGGCGAGTCGGCGTGGAAGGAGTGCACGGCCGGCGCGGCGACGGCCTCGTCGCCGGTGCCGGCGGCACGGTGGTCCGCGGCCGCTTCCTCGGCGGGAGTGGTGGGGGATATCGCGGTGGTCACCGGCGGATCGGATGGCAGTGGTGGTGGCCGCGGGGTCACCGGCTGGGTCACGTTCACGGCACTGTTGACGGAGTTGACCTCCTGTTCCAGCTGTTCGCGGAACTGGCGCGCCATGACCCGGGCGCGGCCCACCCAGCGGCCGACCTGGCCCACCAGGCCGGGCAGTTTCTTCGGCCCCAGCACCACCAGGGCGACGCCGAAGGTGATGACAATTTCCGTGATGCTGAAATCCAGGAAGCCACGCTGGCGCGCAGCCGGGGCGAGACGGCGAGGCCTACCCACGGTGGCCCCCTCGACGGGACTGCTGCCGGGCGGCCAGCACCTCGGGGAATTCTGCATCGGGTTGTGTTTCCGCCAGGGGTGGGGTGGTTCGTGCGCTGCCGCTGATCTTGCGGCGCGCACGCTTGACCACGGCGCCAAGGTCCGAACCGGCCTCGCGCAACTTGCCGCCGCCGAAAATCAGCAGCAGTACAACGACAATGAGGATCAGGTCCAACATGATGCGCGCATGATAGGGCAAATGGTCCGGGTGTGCAGACAGGTGCGGGTGACCCGGCGGTTCAGGTACTCGGGGCCATCCTCGGCCCCTCGCCCCTGTGGGGTCGCCCTACGGGCGTTCAAATTGGCATTCCTGCCGATTTAGTCTGCAGCCAGAACGTTACCGGCCCGTCGTTGACCAGCGCCACCTGCATGTGGGCGCCGAAGCGGCCAGTCTGCACCGACGGGTGGCCAGCCCGGGCCTGCGATACCAGGTAATCGAACAGCTCGCGCGCCTCGTCCGGCGCCTTGGCCGTGGAAAAGCCCGGCCGGTTGCCGCTGGCCGTGTCGGCGGCGAGGGTGAACTGGGACACCAGCAGCAGTCCGCCATCCACGGTCTGCAAGTTGAGGTTCATGCGCCCCTCGGCATCGCCGAAGATGCGATATGTCAGCAGCCGCTGCAACAGCCGGTCGGCATCTGCCGGCGTGTCGTCGCGCTGGACACCGATCAGCGCCAGCAGGCCCGGGCCGATGGCGCCCACCGTTTCCCCGTCCACGGTGACGCTGGCCCGGGTGACGCGTTGTAGCAGTGCAATCATTTGTCAACAGGCCGTGGATTTGGATTTCCCGGCCGGAGTCCTTAAGATTCCGGGCGTTTTGCGTAAGTCGGAGACGGTTATGGGGTTGCGGGGTGGTGCAGGCATTGTAATGGCTCTGGCAGCGGGCATGCTGCTGGCCGCTTCGCCCGCAATGGCGCAGCAGGCCCCGGACCTGGCGCATGGCAAGGCCCTGGCGTACACCTGCCTCGGCTGCCATGGCGTTGAGGGTTATCGCAACGCCTATCCCAACTACACCGTGCCCAAGCTCCAGGGCCAGCACCCCGAGTACATCGTCGCGGCGCTGAAGGAGTACAAGGACGGCCAGCGCTCCCACGCCACCATGGCCGCACAGGCCGCCTCGCTGTCTGACCAGGACATGATCGACGTCGCCGCTTATGTCGCCGGCCGGCCGCTGGTTGCCACCCCGAAGCCGGTGGTCACTGCCGCGCCGCCGGCTGCCGTCGCCGTGTGTGCCGCCTGCCATGGCGTGAACGGCATTGCCGCGGTGCCCATGTAGCCGAACCTCGCCGGCCAGCACGCCGACTACCTCGTGCGGGAGATCGGCGAGTACAAGCACGGCGGCCGCAAGAACCCCATCATGGCCGGCATGTCCGCGACCATCCGCGACGACGACGTCCAGGTCCTGGCCGACTACTACAGCCACCTTACCCCGGCACTGGCGACGCTCAAACGACCCTGACGTTCCGCAGGCGCTTATTTGGTTGCCGGAGCGGCCGCGAGTTTTTTCAGAAACTGCGCGGCCACCTGCCACCAGGCGACCCGGCTCGCCGTTGATTCGAGCCGGTGACCCTCGCCCTTGAGCTCCAGCAGCCAGGCCTCGACATTGCGGGAACGCAGGCTGGCCGCCAGCTGGCCGGACTGATCCACCTGCGCAGGCGTGTCGTTCAACCCCTGCACCACCAGCAGCGGCCGGCGGATCTGCGCCAGGTTCTCGATCGGCGACAGGCGGCGCTGCACGGTGCGCACCTTGGAATCGTACTCGTTGCCCAACTCGGCCCGCAGCCCGGACTGCTGGTCGGGTGGTGCGCTTTTCAGATAGTCCTCGATGCTGGTGACGCCATTGATGTCGATGCCTCCCTGCAGGCGGTCGCCCCATGCGGCCACGGCGTCGAGCGCCATGAGGCCGCCGAAGGACTGCCCCATGACCACGACATGCGACCGATCCATGCCCGGCTGCTGGCCGATCCACACCAGCAGCGCGCCCAGGTCGCGCAAGGCGTCCTCGCGCAGTGCGCCGTCGTCCAGCTGGCTGAAGACGCGGCCATAGCCGGTGGAGCCACGGACGTTGGGAGCCACCACGGTGTAACCCAGCTGGTTGACCGCGAACTGGATGAAACCATCGAAAGCCGGCCGCGCCTGTCCGTCGGGGCCGTCGTGGATGAGCACCAGCACCGGGTGCTGCCCCGGCGCGCGCGACCGGTATACAAAGGCCGGGATCTGCCGCGGACCGGCTGAGTCCCTGTCCCAGGTCCGGAACTGCACGGTCTGGGCGTCGACGAAGCTGCCCGGGTCCAGCGGGCCGGGCTCGCTGCGCGTCCAGCGCGTGAGGGTGCCGGTCTCCGGTTCAAACACGTAGACGTCGCGCGGGGCGACCGGGCTTTCGGCGCTGAAGGCGAGTTTGCGCCCGCTGCCATCGAAGCGCGGGTGGCGGATCACGCCATCGGGCAGTCCCGCGGGGTGCAGTTCCAGCCGGTGCAGGGTGTCCAGCACCGTCAGGCGCGAGCGGCCATTTTCATTGGTGACGTAGGCAAGGTAGCGCCCGTCGGCGCCGACATCGAAGTCCTCGACATCTGCGTTGCCGCTGGTGATGTCGCGCGATTGATGGGTGGTGAAATCGAGCAGCCGCAGCTGCGCAAAGTCGCCGGCGGCGGCATTGGTTCCCCTGGCTGGCTCGCCAGCGGGTGATATGTCAGTGGGTGATATGAAATACACCCCGCGGCCACCCGGGGCGAAGCGCGCGGACCGCACGCCATGCAGCCGGCCGGTCGGGTCCACCGGCGTGACCACGCCAGTGGTGGAATCGGCCATGTACAGTGTGCCGTCGGCGGGCTGCCACAGCAGCAGCCTGCCATCCGCCGACCAGTCGAGCGGCTGCCAGGTATGGCCGTTGCTGCCGATCATCAGCCGGGGCGGCGTGCCTTGGTTCAGGTCCGCGGCATAGATATCATGGGTGGAAGGGCCACGCTCAGTACCGTAAAAGGCCACGTGCAGGCCGTCCTTCGACCACACCGGGTCGCCGTGGACGAAGCCGCCGGCGGTGAGCATCTGCACGCTGCGGGTATCCAGGGCATACCAGTACAGCTGGGGCTGGCCGTCGCCGGGGTCGCGGATGAAGGCGAAACCCTTGGCCTCGCCTGTGTGGGGCGCCGCAACGTCATGCACCGCTCCCTGGAAGTAGGTGAGCTGCTCCCGTTCCCCCAGCGGAGATGCGACCCGGTGGACCTGGGTCTGCGCTCCGAAGCGGGTGGCGATCAGCAGGCTGCCGTCGGGCAGCCAGTCGAGGAAGGTGGCGTCGCGGACTTCGAGATAGCCAGCCAGGCCGGCGCTGACCTGTGCGTCCGCGGCCGGAATGTCGCTGGCGACGGTCGTGTACTGGGCGCGGGCCGGTCCAGCGGCCCACAGAGTGAGCCCGACCAGTGCGGCGGCAAGCTGTCGTGTCATGAACTTCTGTTGCACCTGGGTGTGGCGCCCATATGGTGCCTGATACGATCATCGCCATGACAGTCCATACGTCACATCCGCCGCGGCTGTCGCGGCACCCGGACGGCATAACCGCGGTCGACACCGAGTACCTGCGGCCCGGCATGGCCGCGGCCCATATCATCCGGCATGGCGCGGGTGCGGCCTTCGTCGATGTCGGCACCAATTACTCCGTACCCTACCTGCTCGCGGCGCTGGACGAGCTGGGCATTGCGCGCGAGGCGGTGGAGCGTGTCTTCATCACCCATGTGCACCTGGATCACGCGGGCGGCGCGGGCCTGCTGCTGCAGTCGCTGCCGGGCGCGCGGTTGGCCGTGCATCCACGCGGCGCTCCGCATCTGCAGGACCCCTCGAAGCTGATCCAGGCCTCGATGGCGGTGTATGGCGAGGACAACTATCGCCGCCTGTACGGTGAGCTGGTGCCGGTGCCGGCCGCACGCATGGATGTTGCCGCCGACGGTCAGGTGGTGACACTGCAGGGGCGGGCTTTCACGCTGCTGCACACGCCCGGGCACGCCATGCATCACTTCACACTGGTGGACGGCGCGCATCACAACATCTTCCCCGGCGACACCTTCGGGCTGTCATACCGCGAGCTGGACACCGCGGCTGGCGCCTTTGTCGTGCCCACCACCACGCCCACGCAGTTTGATCCGCAGCAGCTCCTCGCCTCCATAGACCGGCTGATGGCGACGCAGCCGCGCGCAGCCTACCTGATGCACTACAGCCGGGTCACCGACCTGCCGCGCCTGGCGGTCTCGCTCAAACAGCAGATCCGCGAGCTTGCAGCACTGGCGCAGCGCGCGGCCGGCACCCCGGACCCGTACGCGCAGATCCGTGCGGGCATGCGCGCGCTGTGGATTGAACTGCTGGGTCAGCACGGCATTGCGGATGCCGAGGCGCGCATCGAGCCTGTGCTGGGCAAGGACATGGACCTGAACGCCCAGGGACTGGTGTCCTGGCTGGAACGCCTGGGCAATAAAAAATAGCAATGGACGAACGCGCACAACTGCTGGCGGGCGCACGGGCGCTGGGCGTGCCGCTGCAGACGCCGGCGGTGGCTGCGCTGCTGCGGCTGCTCGACGAGCTTTCGAAGTGGAACAAGGCTTACAACCTCACGGCCATCACCGGGCGCCGCGAGATGCTGACGCATCACCTGCTGGACAGTCTCGCGGTGGCGCCTCATCTGCACGGCGCCACGGTGGCAGATGTCGGTACCGGCGCCGGTTTTCCCGGCCTGCCGCTGGCCCTGGCGAGGCCCGACCTGCGCTTCACACTGATCGACTCCAACGGCAAGAAGCAGCGCTTCGTGGCCCATGCCATCCGTACGCTCGGGCTCGCCAATGTCGAGCCGCTGCACGCCCGCGCCGAGGAACTGCGACCGCAACGGCCGTTCGACACCGTGGTGGCCCGCGCCTTCGCGCCGCTGCCGCAACTGCTGGAACTGGTGTCGCCGCTGTGCGGCCCTGGCACCCGGGTGCTGGCACTGAAAGGCCGCAATGTGGATGCAGAACTGCGCGGTCTGCCCGCCGGCTGGCAGGTGGAACCCATGGTTTCACTGGCGATTCCGGGCCTGGGTGAGACGCGCCACCTGATCGTCGCCGGGCGCCGGCCGGCAGGCGTTACACTCCCCGCATGAAACGCGTCATCGCAGTCGCCAACCAGAAAGGTGGCGTGGGCAAGACCACCACCGCCGTGAACCTGGCTGCGTCGCTGGCGGCCACCAAGCGCCGCGTATTGCTCATCGACATGGACCCGCAGGGCAATGCAACCACGGGCTGCGGCGTGGACAAGGGAGGTATCAGCGCCGGGACCTGCGAGGTCTTGCTGGGCGAGGCAGATATTAAAAGTACGCTGCTACCGGTGGCGGACGCCGGTTTCACCCTGCTGCCCACCAACCAGGACCTGACCGCCGCCGAGGTGCGTCTGCTGACACTGCTCGCCGGGCGCGAAATGAAGCTGCGCGCGGCGCTGAAGCAGGTCCGGGACGACTTCGACATCATCCTGATCGACTGTCCGCCGGCGTTGAACCTGTTGACCGTCAACGCGCTGGTGGCCGCCGACAGCGTGCTGGTGCCTATGCAATGCGAGTTCTTCGCGCTGGAAGGCCTGTCGGGCCTGCTCGCCACCATCGAGCAGATCCGTGCGGCGGTGAATCCGGACCTCGGGATCGAGGGCGTGCTACGCACCATGTACGACCCTCGGAACAACCTTGCGACCGAGGTCAGCGGGCAGTTGCTGCTGCACTTCCCGGACAAGGTGTTCCGCACGGTCATTCCACGCAATGTGAGGCTGGCGGAGGCGCCCTCGTTCGGCAAACCGGTGTTGCTGCACGACAAGGAGTCCCGCGGTGCACTGGCCTACCTCGCCTTGGCGGGCGAAATGATCCGGCGTGAAGAGGACGTGATCGTATGATCCAGAAGAAACCCAGCCTGGGCCGTGGCCTGGATGCCCTGATGGGTGGTGCGGCGCGCCCCGCCCCTGCCCTTGCTGCTGAGCCTCAGACACGGGTGGTCGCCGGTGATCAGCTCACGCGCCTGCCGCTCGACGTGCTGCAGCGGGGTAAGTACCAGCCGCGCTCGCACATGGAGCCTGAAGCGCTGCAGGAGCTGGCCGATTCCATCCGCACTCAGGGCGTGGTGCAGCCCATCGTTGTCCGCCCTGTGGATACCCATACTCAGGGAGGCTCGCAGCGCTACGAGATCGTTGCCGGCGAACGGCGCTGGCGCGCGGCGCAGATCGCGGGCCTGCCGGACATCCCGGCCATCATCCGCCATATCCCGGACGAAACCGCCATCGCGGTGGCGCTGATCGAGAACATACAGCGCGAGGATCTGAACCCGCTGGAGGAGGCCCGGGCTTTGCAACGCCTCATAGATGAGTTTGCAATGACTCATCAACAGGCGGCCGAGGCCGTGGGGCGTTCGCGCGCCGCGGTCAGCAACCTCCTGCGCCTGCTGGAGTTGGCGCCCGAGGTCAGCCAGATGGTGGAGGCGCGACAGCTGGAGATGGGCCACGCCCGGGCGCTTCTGGGCCTGAACACGCGGCGCCAGCAGGTCGAAGTCGCAAGCCTGGTTGCGAAAAGGGACCTGTCGGTGCGCGACACCGAGGCCATCGTGCGCCGCATGCACGGTGCCGGCAACGGTTCAAAGAATGCCACCGTCGAGAGTGGCGCCACCGATCCTGATGTGCGGCGGCTCGAGCAGGACCTGGGTGAGAAGCTCGGCGCAGTAGTGTTGATTCAGCATCAGCGTGGAGGCAAGGGCAAGGTCGTGATCAGCTACAACAGCCTCGAAGAACTCGACGGCATCATCGCCCATATCCAGTGAACTTCGGCTTTGCTGTGGCATAATAACCACGCTCGGTCCAAACGTTAACGAACGATCATTTTCGTGTGGCCTTTTCGGGCCAGCGTCTCTATAATTCCGCGCCGTTGCGGTCCAGCCACTGTAAGTGGTTGTTGGATAAGTAAAAGCTGTTCTTCAAGTGACGATCGACCCGCCCCCGAGGCATGGCCGAACATCGAGCTACGCCAGGGTGCAGGTGGTCGTGGTCATTACCGTTGCGTTGCTGAGCTTTATGGCCGGCGGGCGGGCGGCGGCCTTGTCGGCGCTCGGTGGTGCGGCCGTGGCCTGGGTGACCACTCTTTACGCGAGCTGCCGGGCAAGCGTGCCCGAGCGGACTGCGGGTGCGGCACTGCAGCGGGTGATGATCGGAGAGTTCATCAAGGTGCTCTCCACGATTGCACTGTTCGCCGCCGCGTCGCGGGTACCCCACGTGGTGTGGCCCGCGCTGCTGGGCGGATACGTCGCGGTACTGGCAGCATTCTGGCTGTCATTTGTCACGGCGGGTGGCGGACAGGATACGGATGGGACCCGCGCGCCTTAAGTTGGTGCGGGCATTAAACGAACGGATTGGATGGCCGATGGCTGCTGAATCGCCAAGCGAATACGTCAATCACCACATGACTCACCTGACCTCTGGTCAGGGCTTCTGGGCCTGGCACGTCGATACTTTGGTGATGTCGGCCGGTCTGGCGGCGTTCGTGGGTCTGCTGCTGTGGCTGGCTGCGCGCCGGGTCAGCGGCAGTTCGACGCCCGCCGGGTTGGGATCCTTCGTCGAGTTCGTCTACGAGTGGGTCGACGGCGAAGTCGGCTCAATCTACCACGGCAACCGCAAGTTCCTGACGGCGCTCGCGTTTACGTTGTTCACGTGGATCGTCGCCATGAACACCATGGATCTGCTGCCGATCGACGCGCCGGGGATGGTGGCGGGCGCGTTTGGCGCCGGCCATTGGCGCGTGCTGCCGACGGCGGACATCAATGGCACCGCGGCCATGGCCGTACTGGTGCTCATCCTGGTGATCGGCGCGGGTCTGCGCTCCAAGGGTGTCAATGGCTACCTGCACGAGTGGGTCAGTGCACCCTTCGGCAATCACCCATTGCTGTGGATTCCCAACCTGCTGCTGAACGCCATCGAACTGCTGTCCAAGCCCATCTCGCTGGCCATGCGACTGTTCGGCAACATGTTCGCTGGTGAGCTGATTTTCATGCTGATCGCATTGCTCGGTCTCGGCCTCAAGCACGCTTCGGCCGGCAGTGCCGCGCGCCTCGGCCTGCAGATTGTCCTGGGCAGCGGCTGGGCGGTGTTCCATATTCTCATTGTCCTGTTGCAGGCTTTCATCTTCATGGTGCTGCCCATCGTGTATATCGCCATGGCAGAAGAACACCACTAAGACCTTCGGTTACTCACGTTACGTTCGATTTGATCTGGAGACGCTAACTATGGACGCAGTTACCACCATTCAGGCCCACACCGCTATCGCGATCGGTCTCATCATAGGCCTGGGCGCCGCGGGCGCCTGCATCGGCATCGGCATCATGGCTTCGAAATTTCTGGAGGCCGGCGGCCGCCAGCCCGAGCTGATCCCGACTCTGCAGACCAAGATGTTCCTGGCCATGGGTCTGATCGACGCGGCGTTCCTGATCGGTGTCGGTCTGGCGATGTTCTTCGCCTACGCCAACCCGCTGATTGCCGCGCACTAAGCGATCCCTCAAGGCACCCGTCCCATAGGGAGACCGGTCGATGCTCGCGATCAATGCGACATTCATTGGGCAGTTCATCGTACTGCTCGTACTGCTGTGGTTCATCTACAAGGTCGTCGTGCCGATGCTGGCCGGACCGATCGAAGCGCGTCAGCGCCGGATCGCCGAAGGTCTTGCTGCCGCCGATCAGGGGCAGCAGTCGCTGGTTCAGGCGCAGGTCAAGGTCGACACGCTTGTGCATGAGGCCCGTGAACGTGCTGCCCACATCGTCGATCAGGCCCAGAAACGCGCCAACGAGCTGGTGGAAGAGGCCAAGGCTCAGGCAAGCGCCGAGGGCGCAAAGCTGGTGGCCGCGGCCCAGCAGCAGATCGAGCTCGATGCCACCCGGGCGCGCGAAGAACTACGCAAGAGCATCGCGGGTCTGGCCGTTGCGGCCGCCTCCAAGGTGCTGGAACGCGAGATCGACGCCAACACCCATGCCGACCTGCTGAACAAGCTGGCCGCGCAGATTTAAGGCCACGCGCGCATGGCTGACAAGACGACGATCGCACGTCCCTACGCCAAGGCGGCGTTCGCCGAGGCGCAGACCGAAGGTGGACTTGCCGCCTGGTCCGACGCGCTGCGCACGGGTGCGGCGGTCATGGCCGACGAACGTGTGCACCAGCTGCTGGGTGACCCGCATGTGACGCCGGAGCAGCTGGCGTCACTCGTGGCGGATATCGCCGCGGGCTCACTGCCGGCGCAGGGCCGCAACTTCATCGCCACGCTGGCGGAAAACCACAGGCTCGACTGCCTGGCGGAGATTTCGGCGCTGTTCGATGCGCTGAAGGACGACGCCGAGGGCGTTGCCGACGTGACAGTGACCGCAGCCGTCGAGCTCAGCGGGCCGCAGGCGCAGGCCATCAGCGAGGCCCTGGGCCGGCGTCTGAAGCGCCAGGTGCGCCTGCACACGCAAGTCGATCCCGCCCTGCTGGGTGGGGCGGTGCTGCGCGCCGGCGACCTCGTGATCGACGGCTCCGTGCGCGGCCGGCTTACGCGCATTGCGCGCGACATGACGGCCTAGCGCCTCGACAGAATTTCGCAAGGAAACACACATGGCCATCAAGGCAACCGAGATCAGCGATCTCATCAAGCAGCGGATCGAGAACTTCCAGGGCGTGAACGAGGCGCGCAACGTCGGCACCATCGTCTCTGTGACCGACGGCATCGTGCGCGTGCATGGTCTGGCCGATGCGCGCTACGGCGAAATGCTGGAGTTCCCGGGCAACACCTTCGGCCTCGCGCTGAACCTCGAGCAGGACTCGGTCGGCGCCGTCGTGCTGGGCGACTACAAGCACCTGGGCGAGGGCGATACGGTCAAGACCACCGGCCGCATACTGGAGGTGCCCGTGGGTCCGGAACTGCTGGGCCGCGTGGTCGATGCGCTGGGTAATCCGCTGGACGGCAAGGGCCCGGTCAACGCGCGGCAGACCGCCCCCATCGAGCGCGTGGCGCCGGGGGTGATCTACCGCAAGTCCGTGTCGCAGCCGGTGCAGACCGGCTACAAGGCCGTGGACTCCATGGTTCCGATCGGCCGCGGCCAGCGCGAGTTGATCATCGGCGACCGCCAGACCGGCAAGACCGCGATGGCCATCGACGCCATCATCAACCAGAAGGCCTCCGGCATTAAGTGCATCTACGTCGCCATCGGCCAGAAGCAGTCGACGATCGCCAATGTCGTGCGCAAGCTTGCGGAGCACGACGCACTCAAGCACACCATCGTGGTCGCGGCCTCGGCCTCCACCCCGGCCGCCATGCAGTACCTGTCGGCCTACGCGGGCGTGACCATGGGCGAGTACTTCATGGACCGTGGCGAGGACGCGCTGGTGGTCTATGACGACCTGTCCAAGCAGGCCGTGGCCTATCGCCAGATCTCGCTGCTGCTGCGCCGCCCGCCGGGTCGTGAGGCATTCCCCGGCGACGTGTTCTATCTGCACTCACGCCTGCTCGAGCGCAGCGCGCGCGTCAATGAAGAGTATGTCGAGATGGTCACCAAGGGCGCCGTGAAGGGCCGGACCGGTTCGCTCACCGGCCTGCCCATCATCGAGACCCAGGCGGGTGACGTCACCGCGTTCGTGCCGACCAACGTGATCTCGATCACCGACGGCCAGATCTTCCTTGAGACCGATCTCTTCAATGCCGGCATCCGTCCGGCCATGAACGCCGGTATTTCCGTGTCGCGTGTCGGCGGCGCGGCCCAGACCGACATCATCAAGCGTCTGGGCGGCGGCATCCGCCTGGCCCTGGCGCAGTACCGCGAGCTCGCCGCGTTTTCGCAGTTCGCTTCGGATCTCGACGAGGCCACCCGCAAGCAGCTGGAGCGCGGCCAGCGCACCACCGAGGTGATGAAGCAGACGCAGTACGCGCCCCAGTCCGTCGCCGAGATGGCGCTGGCCCTGTACGCCGTGAACAACGGCTTCATGGACAACGTCGAGATCAAGAAGGTCGTGGCCTTCGAGGCCGCGTTGCAGGGCTATGCCAAGTCCGCGCACCGGGACAAGCTGGACGCCATCAACGCCAACCCGATGCTGAAGGCGCACGAGGCGGCCCTGAAGGCCATCGTCGAGGACTTCCTCGTCAGCGGCACCTATTGAACAGCCCTGGCGACCCAATCAGGACCGAGTCAAAGTAATGCCCGGCACCAAGGAAATCCGCACCAAGATCGCGAGTGTCAAGAGCACTCAGAAGATCACCAGGGCCATGCAGATGGTGGCCACCAGCAAGATGCGCCGTGCCCAGGAGCGCATGAAGCTGGCGCGTCCCTATGCGCAGAAGATGCGCCAGGTCATCGGCAACCTGTTCGCCGCGAACCCGGATTCCCGCCACCCGTTCATGGTGGAGCGCGAACCCAGGAACGTCGGCTTCATCATCATCTCCACCGACCGCGGCCTGGCCGGCGGCCTGAACGCCAACCTGTTCAAGGCGGTGCTGCTCCAGATGCGCGAGTGGCAGCAGAAGGGCGCGCATGTCTCCTTGAGCATCATCGGCACCAAGGGCATCGTGTTTTTCCGCCGCCTGCACGTGCAGATCGAAAGCACGGTCACGGGCCTGGGCGACAGCCCGCATGTGGCGGACCTGATAGGTTCGGTGAAGGTCATGCTCGATGCCTACCGCGAAGGCAGGATCGACCGCCTGTTCCTGGCGAATGCCCACTTCGTCAACACGATGACGCAGAAGCCCACCATCAGCCAGCTGCTGCCGGTGGAGGCTGCATCGTCGTCGGAACTGCAGGAGCACTGGGACTATATCTATGAGCCCGAGGCCGCCGCCATCCTGGACGGCCTGCTCATGCGCTACATCGAATCGCAGGTGTACCAGGGCGCGGTGGAAAACGTCGCCTCCGAGATGGCCGCGCGCATGGTGGCCATGAAGTCGGCCACCGACAATGCCGGCAAGCTCATCCAGGAACTGCAACTCGTCTACAACAAGGCCCGCCAGGCTGCGATCACCAAGGAACTCTCGGAGATCGTCGGCGGTGCCGCGGCTGTCTGATACGGCCACGAACGAATACTTGAGGACATGACACCATGACCACCACGGCTCAGGGCAGAATCACGCAGATCATCGGTCCCGTCATCGACGTCGAATTCCCGCGTGAGTCCATCCCGCAGGTTTACGAGGCGCTTGCGCTTACCGATTCGGACTTGGTGCTGGAAGTGCAGCAGCAGCTCGGCGACGGCATCGTGCGCACCATCGCCATGGGCCCCACCGAAGGTCTGAAGCGCGGCCTGATGGCCAGCCGCACCGGCAAGCCGATCTCGGTACCGGTGGGCAAGGCCACCCTGGGCCGCATCATGGACGTGCTGGGCCGCCCGCAGGACAACCGTGGCCCGGTGTCCTCCCCGGCCACGCTGCCCATCCACCGCGATCCGCCGTCGTTCGATGAGCAGGCCGGCGGCCAGGACCTTCTGGTCACTGGCATCAAGGTCATCGACCTGCTGGTGCCGTTCGCCAAGGGCGGCAAGGTCGGCCTGTTCGGCGGCGCCGGCGTGGGCAAGACGGTCAACATGCTGGAGCTGATCAACAACATCGCCAAGCAGTACTCGGGCCTGTCGGTGTTCGCGGGCGTCGGTGAGCGTACCCGCGAGGGCAACGACTTCTACCACGAGATGATCGAATCCGGTGTCATCGACCAGGAAACCCTGTCGAACTCCAAGGTCGCCATGGTGTACGGCCAGATGAACGAGCCGCCTGGCAACCGCCTGCGCGTGGCGCTCACCGGCCTGACCATGGCCGAGTATTTCCGTGACGAAGTGCGTGAAGATGGCGGCAAAGGCCGCGACGTGCTGTTCTTCGTCGACAACATCTACCGCTACACGCTGGCCGGCACCGAAGTGTCCGCGCTGCTGGGCCGCATGCCCTCTGCGGTGGGTTATCAGCCCACCCTGGCCGAGGAAATGGGCGTGCTGCAGGAGCGAATCACTTCCACCAAGACCGGTTCGATCACCTCGATCCAGGCCGTATACGTGCCGGCGGACGACCTGCCCGACCCGTCACCCGCGACCACCTTCGCTCATCTGGATTCGACCGTGACCCTGTCGCGCCAGATCGCCTCGCTGGGCATCTACCCGGCGGTCGATCCGCTGGACTCCACCAGCCGCCAGCTCGACCCGCTGGTGGTGGGTGAGGAGCATTACGCCGTTGCCCGCGGCGTGCAGGCCGTGCTGCAGCGCTACAAGGAACTGCAGGACATCATTGCGATCCTGGGGATGGACGAGCTGTCGGAAGAGGACAAGCTCACCGTGTTCCGCGCCCGCAAGATCCAGCGTTTCCTGTCGCAGCCGTTCAACGTCGCCAAGGTGTTCACCGGCCAGGACGGCAAGATCGTGTCGCTGAAGGACACCATCCGCGGCTTCAAGGGTATTCTCGACGGCGATTACGACCACCTGCCCGAGCAGGCGTTCTACATGGTCGGCACGATCGAGGAAGCCGTCGAAAAGGCCAGGACGCTGCAGTAAGCAGCGTCTGCCACGGGAGTCACCATGCCGGCACCTACCATTCACGTCGACATCGTCAGCGCCGAGGGCGAGATTTTCGCAGGCGAAGCCGCGATGGTGTTCGCTCCCGCATCGCAGGGCGAGGTCGGCATCGCGCCGCGGCACGCGCCGCTGCTCACGCTGCTCAAGCCGGGCGAAGTGCGCGTGCAGTCGCCCGGTGGCGAGGAACAGGTGTTCTACGTCGGCGGCGGTGCGATGGAAGTGCAGCCGAAGAAGGTCAGCGTGCTGGCCGATACCGCACTGCGCGCCAAGGACATCGACGAGGCGGCGGCCCTGGCCGCCAAGCAGCGCGCGGAGGAGGCCCTGAAGGACCGCGGCGCCGAACTCGACGAAGCCAAGGTGCTGGCCGAACTGGCCCAGGCGGTGGCGCAGCTGAAGGTGCTGGAGCGCCTGCGCAAGCTGCGTGACTAGCCCCGCAAAAGCCGCCCTCTTCCTGCTATCGACGGCCCTGCTGGCCGCCGCATCTCTCGCATCCGCCGCCCCGGCCCCGGCCGCAGGCATTCCCGATATCCGTCATCCGCCCACGCGCGCTGCGCAGCGACATGAGATCGCGTCCGAGGTCGCCGCCATGCCGCGGACCGCAGCCCACGCCGGTGACGTCTGGTTCGTGGGTTTTGCTGGCTTCGGCGAGCAGAAGGTGTTCCGCAAGGAAGCCGAACTCGCCCGCCAGGTCTTCGGCGCCCGCTACGATGCGGCCAGCCGCTCGCTGCTGCTGGTGAACGACATCCACGATCGCCGCAGCTACCCGCTCGCCACTTACGACAACCTGCGGTACGCGGTGCACCAGGTGGCAAAGCGCATGGACCTGAACCGCGACACCCTGGTGCTGATGCTGACCTCGCATGGCAACGACACTGATGGCATCGCCATCACCAACGGCCGCCTGCCGGAGGATGCGCTGTCCCCGCAGGACGTGCGCAAGATCCTGGATGAGTCGCATATCCGCTGGCGCGTGGTCGTGGTGTCCGCCTGCTACTCCGGCATCTTCATCCCTGTGTTGAAGTCCGACACCACGCTGGTGATGACCGCTGCGGACTCCCGCCACAGCTCCTTCGGCTGTGACGACACCCGCGATCTCACCTGGTTCGGCGAGGCCCTGCTCAAGGACGCCATGCCGCGCGCCTGCTCCCTGGATGACGCCTACCGCGACATGGCGGCCATCATCCGGCGGCGCGAGACCGAGGAAGGAGAAATCCATTCCAATCCGCGCCTGTCCGAAGGCGTGCGCATGCGTGCGAAACTGCAGTCCATCGATGCCGCCGACGGGCGCGTGTGCCCGGTGAACAGGCCGGTCAAAGGGAAGTAGCCATGTCCAAAGGCAGACCGAAGCATCAATCCCGGGGCGCAACTGCCGATCCCGCGGACATGCCGCTGGCGGTGGTGGTTCTTGCCGCCGGGCAGGGCAAGCGCATGCGCTCCACACTGCCGAAGGTGCTGCAGCCTCTGGCGGGGCGCCCGCTGCTGGCGCATGTGCTGGAGACGGCGCGCGCGCTGTCACCTGCGGCCATCCACGTGGTCCATGGCTATGGCGGAGAGGCGGTGCGCCGGAAGCTGGCGGATGCCCCGGTGAACTGGGTGCACCAGGCCGAGCAGCTGGGCACGGGGCATGCCGTGCTGCAGGCGGCACCGCAGCTGCATCCGGACCACAGGGTCCTGATCCTCTACGGCGACGTGCCCCTGATCACGGCCGACACCTTGCGGCAGCTGCTGGAAGGCTGCGGCCCGGACGATCTGGCGCTGCTCACGGTGGAGCTGGAGGATCCGGAAGGCTACGGCCGCATCATCCGCGACGCCTCCGACCAGGTGCTGCGCATTGTCGAGGAAAAAGACGCTTCGGACAAACAGCGCGCCATACACGAGTGCAACACGGGCGTGATGGCCGTGCCGGCGAAACGCCTGGTGCCGTGGCTGCAGCAGCTGCGCAACGCCAACGCCCAGGGCGAGTACTACCTTACTGACGTGATCGCCGCGGCCGTGCGGGATGGCGTGGCGGTGAATGCCCTGATCGCCGCTGGCGAAGAAGAGGTCCAGGGTGTCAACGACAAGGTGCAGCTGTCCATGGTGGAGGCCACCTACCGGTTGCGCGAAGCCGTGGCGCTGATGGAAGCGGGCGTCACGGTCATTGATCCGCTGCGCCTCGACGTGCGCGGCAAGGTCGAGGCCGGACGCGACGTCACGCTCGACGTGAACGTGGTGCTGGAAGGCCGGGTGAAGCTGGGGGACAACGTGAAGATCGGTCCCAACTGCGTGCTGCGCGACGTCGAGATCGGCGCCGGCACCGAGATCGCCGCCAACTGCGTGCTGGAAAATTCCGTGGTCGGCGCCGGCTGCCGCATCGGACCGTTCGCGCGCATCCGCCCGGACTCGGTGCTGGCGGACGAGGTGCACGTGGGAAATTTTGTCGAGGTCAAGAAGACCCGTCTCGGCGCGGGCTCCAAGGCCAATCACCTGACCTATCTGGGTGACGCCGTGGTGGGTTCGGGGGTCAACGTGGGCGCCGGCACCGTCACCTGCAACTACGACGGTGCAGATAAGTCCGTGACCACCATCGGGGACGGCGCCTTTATCGGTTCCGGCACCATGCTGGTGGCACCGGTCACGATCGGCGCCAATGCCACGATCGGCGCCGGGTCCACCATCACCCGCGAAGCTCCGGCGCAGAAGCTGACGCTTGCGCGTTCAAGCCAGGTCACCGTCGAGGGCTGGGAGCGGCCTGTCAAAAAGAAGGACTGAAGAATCAGCCGGCGTCGCCGTGCGCCATGCCCTTGATGCGTTCCACCAGCGCGGTGGTGGACTTGGACGGCAGCAGCGGCACCAGCGCAACCTTGCCGCCATAGGATTCAACGAAGTCCTTGCCCACCACCTGTTCGGGCTTGTAGTCCGCGCCCTTCACCAGCACATGTGGCTTGACCGCATGCAGGGCCTCAAGCGGCGTGTCCTCGTCGAAGATGGTCACGGCGTCCACGCAGGCCAGCGCCGCGAGCAGTGCTGCGCGTTCAAGCTCGTTCACCAGCGGGCGTTCCGGGCCTTTGAGGCGCCTGACCGAGGCGTCGCTGTTGATCGCCAGCACCAGTACGTCACCCAGCGCCGCTGCGCCGTGCAGCAGCGACAGGTGCCCGGCGTGCAGCAGGTCGTAGCAACCGTTGGTGAAGACGATGCGCTTGCCGGCCATGCGCCAGGAGGCGGCGCGCGCGGCGATGTCCGTGCGTGACAGTACCTTGGCCTCCGGGCCGGCGGTGAGCTCGCTGCGGATGCTGTCCGCATCCACCGCCACGGCGCCCACGTGCCCCACGGATACGCCGGCGGCGGCGTTGGCGATTTTCGCCGCGTCCAGCAGTGGCGCCTTGGCCGCCAGCGACAGGGTCAGCACGGCAATGGCGGTATCCCCGGCGCCGGTGACGTCGAACACCTCGCGCCGCGTGGCCGGCACCGCAACGGGGTCACCTGCGGCCGGCACGATCAGCATGCCGTGCTCGCTCAGCGTGATCACCATGGACCTCAGTCCCGCCGCGGCGATCAGCGGCCGGGCAGCCGCCGCCACTGCGGCCTTGTCGGCGGGGTCAAGCTGCACACCCGCGGCCTCTTCAAGTTCCCTGCGGTTCGGGGTCACGGTGGTGGCGCCACGATAGCGGGTGAAGTCCCGCGTCTTGGGATCCACCACCACAGGGGCACCGGCGCGCAGCGCTGTCACGGCGGCGATGGTCGCAGGGGTCAGCACGCCCTTGGCGTAGTCGCTGAGGATGATGGCGTCCGCCTGGCCGCTGGCGGCCAGCGCGGCCACCAGCGCCTGGCTGGCTTCGCCGCTGCAGGGTGCGGCATCCTCCCAGTCCAGCCGCACCAGCTGCTGGCTGTGGCCGATGACGCGCAGCTTGCGGGTGGTGCGCCGGGCGGCCAGCCGCACGACAGCGCTGGTATCGATGCCGCTGCCGGCGCACAGGCGCAGCAGGTCATCTCCGGCGCTGTCGGTGCCGACCAGCCCTGCCAGCCGCACCTTCGCGCCCAGCGTCGCCACCTGCCGTGCGACGTTGGCCGCGCCTCCCAGGCGGTATTGCGTGTCACGCACACGCACCACCGGCACCGGCGCTTCCGGCGAGATGCGTTCCACGGCACCGGTCACGTACTCATCGAGCATGAGGTCGCCGACCACCCAGATGTCGAGGCCGGCGAAGCGCT
>DAIDKA010000062.1 GCA_027451085.1 Gammaproteobacteria bacterium | reverse complement strand
GGTGAGCGTCACTTGGACCGGGCCGCTGAAGTTGCCGCCTTCCGGCGAGATGAGCGGCGGCGCCAGCACGTCCCGGCCCGGCAGGCTGTTGATCCATTGCTTCAGCAGTGCCATGCCTTTGACGTCGATGGTGTTGCGGTCGATCGGCGGCATGTGGATGTCGCTGTTGGTGTCGGCCCGCATGTAGATGATGGAGCGCCAGATGTCGTGCGCTGAAACGGGATGCGGCCGGTCGATGCCCTCGTCGATCAGGATGGGTCCGCCGATGAGCTGTGTCTTGTCGAGCGGCGTTTCGTAGCGGGCGTCGAAGTAGGCGACGGTGCCCCCCGGCCGGTGGCAGTGGCCGGAGTTGGCATCCAGGTAGGAGCGGGCGCGGTCTTCCAGGCTGCGCGAGGTATCGTCCGTGGCCGCCAGGCGCGGCAAGGTGGGGATGCTGCTCTCGGCAAGCGCCGGCGTGAACAGGCCGAGGTGGTTCAGCGTGCGCAGTTCGTTGTCGGTGACGCCGGAAGCGTAGGTGAAGTCGCGGTTGAGCTGCCGGGCCTTGGCGCCCAGCACGCCGCTGGTGTGGCTGTTATGGCAGGTCAGGCAGTCCTTGCGCGACGGATAGCGCCACTGCTGGTGGCGCACATGTCCGTCGGAATCACGGATATCCAGCGTTTCGTTCAGACCATCGGCTGTCAGCAGGTCCGCGTCGCTGTCGTCCGGGCGCCATTTGTAGGTCACGCCATAGACGCCTGTGCGGCCTACGACGATCAGTCGGGTTTCCAGCCGGCGCGTGTGCTCCGGATGGGCCGCATCCGTGGCAATTTCAAAGGTCTTAACGAACACGGTGCCGGCCGGGAACACCCAGTCGTCCGTGGGTGAGAACTTGATCTTCCCGCCCTTGGGGATGGCCATGAAGCGCTGTTTCACGGCGGCATCCGACCAGAAGGGCACGATGAGATCGTATGGGATCAGGCCCGGTACGGGCGTGAGGGTGGCGAGGTCGCTGAAGGCGCCGGTCTGTGACAGCAACGCCGGCATGGGGCCATCGGCGGTCGCGGGCATGTTGAGGTAGGCCGGTGGCGCCACCCGCGTGGTGATGCCGAAGGGCGCGCTCGAGGATGCCGCGACGACCGGGGGCAGGGTGGTCAGGCCCGCGACCAAGCTCGCGGCGAGGGCCGCCAGCATCAGGCGCGACCGCCGCCACGCGGGGGGGTATGCGGGGATCATGTGAGGTTGGACAGTACGCATGACGAAAGATTTTCCCGCAGATCGGGTGTCCACGGGAAGTTTTCCCCATGCGGCGCCGGGGGTCATGGGCTCCAGCACGCGCCGCGTCGTGAAGGGGCGCGGGTGTCCCCTATTTGACGATATCCTGTTCCAGGTAGGCCACGATGTCGGCGACGTCGCGGTCCTTCAGCAACTGCGGGTACATCTTCGGCATGGGCGCCTTGGGGTTCTTGATGAATGCCACCGTGGTGGCGTGATTCATCCGCCCCTTGAGGGTGCTCAGCTTATGATCTGCGATCATGTTGCCGTCGCTGCCATGGCAGGCGCTGCAGATCTGCTGGTAGAAGCGCTGCCCGCTGGTGATGCCGGCCGCGGCCGCACCGCCCGGCCCGCCGGTGGGCGTGGCGCCCGGCCCTTCGTCCGCCGGCATCAGTGCGCCCGGAGAAACGAGGGACATGGCATGCAAGGGCGGGTTCAGGGTCATGATCACGATGCTGGGCAGGCCGAGGGCGCCGAAGGCGTTGCGTGACACATTGCCGTCGGCGAAGGCCAGGTACTGCCGATCGCCGATCTGGTAGGTGATCATGCCGCCGGCCAGCGAACCGCCGGTCTGGACCTTGCGCAGCAGCTCGCCGCTCTTGCTGTTGAAAACCAGCAGATTGCCGGCGAGGTCACCGGCGAAGGTCACGCCGCCAGCAGTGGGGGTGATGCCGGCAACCACGGGCTTTTCGGCATGGTATTTCCAGCGCACGGCGCCGGTTTGCGCATCCACCGAGGTGATCCAGCCGGTGGTGGGGCCATAGGGCGCAACGGTGCCACCGAAGCTTGCATCGCCCGGTGAGTACTGGGTCTTGCCCAGGGTCACCTTGAAGCAGGCATCCACAGCGCCCACCACCAGGGTGTTGTTGGCGGTGTCCAGCGCCGGGCCGTTCCATTCCACGCCGCCGGCATAGCCTGGACAGGAGTTCACGCCTGCCGGGGTGGCTGCCGCGGGCGTGGGACCCACGGTGGTGACCGCGGTGTGGAACAGAACCTCGTGGCTGTCGCGGTCGAGCGCCGTCACGAAGCCGTCCTTGCCGCCGATGGCCACGATGTCGCGCACCTTGGCGTCGCGGTACACCACCGCGGGGGCGACGAGGTCGAGGTCCATCCAGTCATTGGGCGCCAGCTGGTGCCACCACTTGAGTGCGCCGGTGTGCGCGTCGAGCACCACCAGTGAATCTGTGTAGAGGTTGTCGCCGGGGCGGTAACCCTTGTCGATGTCCGGCCAGGGATTGCCCACCGAGACGAACAGCTCACCCGCTGAGACATCCAGGCTCATGGCGCCCCAGACGCCGCCACCACCGGTTTTGGCGCTTTCGGGCCGCTTCCAGGTGCTGGCGCCCGGCTCGTTGCCCATGGGCACGGTGTTGAAGCGCCACAGTTCGCGGCCGGTGGCGGCGTCGAAGGCCATGACGCGGCCGCGCACGCCGAGTTCGCTGCCGGCAATGCCCATGTAGACCACGCCGTTGGCGGCCAGCGGCGCGGCGACGGCGTTCTCACCCAGGCGGGGAAGGCCGATGACGTCGGTCCAGAGGATCCTGCCGGTGATGGCGTCGAAGGCCAGCAGCCGGCCATCGCCGGTGCCGCGGAACACGCGCCCGTCCATGACCGCAACGCCGCGGCTGGAGGGGGAGAAGTGCTCATCCTGCGGGGTCCAGGTGTGATGCCAGCGCAGCCGGCAGGTCGTGGCGTCGATGGCCACCGTCTCGCGGCCGGTGGCGGCATAGATCACGCCATTCACCTGTACGAGGTCGGAGTGGAAGCTGGTGGGGCCGTCCACCTGGATGCGGCACACCTCGCCGAGCTTCGCCACGTTGTCGGGCGTGATCTGCTTGAGCGGGGAGAAGCGTTCGCCGTCCAGGTGATTGTTGTACGAGGGCCATTCGGTGCCGCCGCCGACCTGGGCATGCGCCGGTCCCATGGCCAGCAGGCCGAGCAGCGCGCCAGCGGCGCTGGTGCCGAGGAGTGGAACTTTCATGTGACCCCCGCGGATTTGTTGTTCGTAGGCTGCCGGGAATTCTGCCCGGACTCCGGGGCAGTTGCTGCGGAAATTCGCCCCGAATTTCAGGTGGCGCCGGGTGGACCATCTCTTGCATGCTTGAAGGCAGGAGCACCAGGTACGGAGAGGGCGCATGTCGACAACACTCCCCATCACCCAGAACGCGGATGTCCGCTACTTAGGCCGGCTGCTGGGGGATGTGATCCGGGCCTATGGCGGCGCGGACCTGTTCGAGCGCATCGAGACCATCCGGGCGGCGAGCGTCGACCGGTATCGCGGCGTCACCGATGCCGCGGGTCCGGACCGGGCGCTTGCGGCGCTGGGGCCGGACGACACCCTGGCCTTCGTGCGCGGCTTCATGCTGTTTTCCATGCTGGCCAACCTGGCCGAGGACCGCCAGGGGGAAAAAATCCGGCATGGTGCAGGCGCAGCCGCGGGAGAGGATCTGGCGGCAGCCCTGCGCAGTCTGCAGCACGGCGGCGTCGGGGCCGACCGCGTCATGGAGCTGCTGCGCTCCGCGCTCATCGTGCCGGTGCTGACCGCGCACCCCACCGAGGTCATGCGCAAGAGCATGATCGATCACCGCAACCGCATTGCAGAGCTCATGGCGCTGCGGGACCAGGGACTGGCCGAGACCCCGCTGGGCGATGACATCGAGCAGGCCCTGCTGCGGCAGATCGCGCTGCTGTGGCAGACCCGGCCGCTGCGGCGCGAACGGTTGTATGTGGCGGATGAGGTCGAGATCGCCCTGGCCTACATGCGGGACGTGTTCGTACCGGTGCTGCCGGCGCTGTATACGCGCTGGGAGCGCCTGCTGCCGCAACGGCCCCACAGCTTCCTGCGGCTGGGCAGCTGGATCGGCGGTGACCGCGACGGCAATCCCTTTGTCGACGCCGATTCATTGCGGCGGGCACTGGGTCGCGCCTCGACCACGCTGCTGGACCACTACCTGGTGCAGCTGCATGCGCTGGGCAAGGAACTGTCGAATTCCACCGAGCTGTCCGATACCACGCAGGCGCTGGATGAGCTGGCCGCGGCGAGCGGCGATGCCAATCCGGCGCGGCGGGACGAGCCCTACCGTCGCGCCATCACCGGCTGCTATGCGCGGCTGGCGAAGACTTATGAACAGCTCACCGGCAATCCGCCCGCCCGCCGGCCGACGGTCGACGCCAGGGCCTATGCGACGCCCGACGAACTGCGCGCCGACCTGGTGATCATCGGGCAGTCGCTGTCCCGGACCGGCGCGGGGCTGCTGGCCACGGGTGGCGCGCTGCGGCGCCTGATCCGCGCCGTCGACACCTTCGGTTTCCACCTGGCCACCCTCGACCTGCGGCAGAACTCGGATGTGCACGCACGCGTGGTGGCGGAACTGCTGCGGGTCGCGGGGGTGGAGTCTGACTACCAGCAGCTGGATGAGGCGGCGCGAGTGGCGCTGTTGCGCCGCGAGCTGGCCCACAGCCGGCCGCTGTCCAGCCCTTTTGCGCAGTACAGTGATGAAACCCGCTCCGAACTCGCCATATCGCGCGCTGCAGCCGAGGCGCACGCACGTTACGGCCGGGCCTGCATCACCGCCTACATCATCTCCAAGTGCGAGAGCATCTCGGACATGCTGGAGGTGAACGTGCTGTTGAAGGAAGCCGGCCTGTATCGTCCGGGCGAGCCGGCCGATGCCGCGATCATGGTGGTGCCGCTGTTCGAGACCATCGGCGACCTGCAGCGCGCGCCGGACATCATGCGCACCTGGCTGAAGCTGCCGGAAATACAACAGGCGGCCCGGCGGCGCGGTCATCAGGAGGTCATGGTCGGCTATTCGGACTCGAACAAGGATGGCGGCTACCTGACGTCGGTGTGGAGCCTGAACCGGGCCACGCGCCAGCTGGCGGCGGTGTTCGAGGAATCAGCCACCGCCATGCAGATATTCCACGGCCGCGGCGGCTCGGTGGGTCGCGGCGGTGGTTCCTCTTTCGGCGCCATCCGCGCCCAGCCTCCCGGCACGGTGCAGGGCCGTATCCGCATCACCGAACAGGGCGAGGTCATCGCCGCCAAGTACGGCACGCCTGCAAGCGCCGCCGCCAATCTCGAGGAAATCACGGCGGCGACACTGCTGACGTCCCTCACGCCTGATCCGTCAAGCGCCGAGGCGGCCCATTTTGCCGCCGCCATGGACGGCATCTCGGACCAGGCTTTCAGGGCCTATCGTGAACTCGTCTATGGCACGGAAGGATTCAAGACTTTTTTCCGCCAGATGACACCGCTGACCGAAATCGCGGAACTGAAAATCGGCTCGCGGCCGGCATCGCGCACGAAGTCGGATCGCATCGAGGATCTGCGGGCCATCCCGTGGGTGTTCAGCTGGGCGCAGGCGCGGGTGATGCTCCCGGGATGGTATGGGGCGGGACAGGCGCTGGCGGCGTTCAAGGACCGAGGGCTGCTGCGCGAGATGGCGCAGGGCTGGCCGTTTTTCCAGACCACGCTCGACAACATGGAAATGGTGCTGGCCAAGTCGGATCTATCCATCGCCCGCAATTACGCCACGCTGGTTGAGGATCGCAAACTTGCTGCGGTGCTCTTCAGCCGCATCAGCGAGGCCTGGCAGGTGGCGCATGAGACGCTGCTCGACATCACGGGGCAGTCGCGGCTGATGGCAAAGAACCCCGCCCTGGATGCCTCCATCCGCCTGCGGCTGCCCTACATCGAACCGTTGAATCACCTGCAGGTGGAACTGCTGCGGCGCCATCGCGCCGGCGAGACCGATCCGCGCGTGCGCGAGGGTATTCACCTGTCCATAAACGCCGTGGCCACGGCGCTGCGCAACAGCGGCTGAGAGCATAAGATAGCCCCATGGCGCCGCCGCAAGCGGTCGAAGGAGGGGGTGATGGGAGTGCGTTTGTCCGCAGCGCTTTGCGTCGCTGCGATGCTGGGTCCGGCGCTGGCGCCGGTGACCGCAGCGCAGTGTGACCGCGCCTGCCTGCAGGGCGTCGCGGAAACCTATCTGTCCGCCATGCTGGCGCATGACCCCGGCAAGGCGCCTCTGGCCCGCGATGCGCGCTACACCGAGAACGGTGTGGAACTGAGGCTGCCGGACGGGCTGTGGCGCACCGTGGACAAGGTGGGCAGCTACCGCCTGTATGTCGCGGACCCGCAGGGACACGCCATCGGCTTCTTCGCCAAGGCACAGGAGAATGGCGCGCCGGTGCTGGTGGGCACGCGGCTGAAAGTCGAGCACGGGAAGATCACGCAGATCGAGAGCGTCGTCGGCCGCCTGAGCAGCACTCTGGGCGGATCACCCTTCGGCCTGCCCAAGGGCCAGGATCCACTGGATGGTTCACCCAGGCCGCAGTTCCTCACGAGCCTGCCGACGGGCAAGCGCCGCAGCCGGGAACAACTGGCGGCCATCGTGAACACCTATTTCACCGGCATCGAGAACAACAGCGGCGACAAACCGCCGCTGTTTGCCCCCGACTGTCACCGCCTGGAGAACCTGACGGCGACGACCAATGTGCCGCTGGCGCCGGGCAGGACCGCCAACTCGATGAATTATTCCTGCGCGCAGGCCTTCGAGCTTGGCTTCTACCATGAGGATACGCGCATGCGTAACCGCCGCATCCTGGCCGTGGACGTGGAGCGGGGCCTGGTGTACGCGGGCATCTTCCTGGATCACGATGCCACGGTGCGCAGCTACAAGCTCAGGGACGGCCGCACCCAGACCGTGAAGAACACCGGGCCGTGGACCTGGGATGCGCAGGAAATCTTCCAGGTGAACGCTGACGGGAAGATCAGCCAGGTGGAGGCCGTGCTGCTGTCGGTCCCCTATGGCATGCGGCCGGGTTGGAGCACGGGAGTACACCTGCCGAGCCCGGCGGCGCGCAAGGATGGCTTCAAGGAGTACTGAGCGCATGAGCATGGCCGCCGTCCACAGGCTTGGTGAATCCGGCAGCGGCGAGGACTACTACCTCGCCGCGGAAAAGCTGATCGAGGGCAATCCGAAATAGACCGCGTGGGTGCAGTACACGGACCCGTCGGGAAAGTACTGCGCCGGACTGTGGGCCAGCGAAGTGGGCAAGTGGCGCATCGCCTATACGGAGGAAGAGTACTGCCGGATGCTCGACGGGGTGAGCGTGATCACCGACGAACAGGGCATCGCCGTGACCGTGCGTCCGGGGGACGAGTTCGTGATCCCGCGGGGCTTCGCCGGCACCTGGGAGGTCGTGGAGCCCACCCGCAAGCGCTTCGTGATCTACGAGGCCGGCGCCTGATCCATGAATCAGTCCGCGGACCAGATGCGTTCGGCCAGGCGCATCAGGTGCACGTCGTTCTGTGAGCCGAGTTTGTGGCGCACCAGTGACAGGTAGTTCGAGACGGTCTTGCCACTGACCCCGAGCTGCGCGCCGATGGCTTCCGCGCCCAGGCCCCGGGCCCACAGGCGGAAGGCCTCGGCCTCGCGGTGAGAAAGGTCGTTCAGCAGGGCGGCGGCTGAACCGCCGTCCGCGGTTGCTGTGCGCTGTGGCGGTGGTCCGCCTGCATAACGGCCCTCACGCGCGATGGCGTGTACCGCCTCCAGCAGCCGCTCCGGGGCGCTCGACTTGCTCAAGAAACCCGCGGCGCCGGCCTGGTGTGCGCGGGCGACGAAGATGGCCTCGTCGTGCATGCTGAAGATCAGCACCCGCGCCTGGGGCTTCGCGGCGCGCATGCGCTTCATGACCTCGATGCCGCTGACGCCGGGCAGGGAGATGTCCATGACCACGACGTCGGGCTCCAGGGTGCGGAAGGCCTCGTAGGCGGAGGCCGCATCACTGGCTTCCGCCACCACTTCGAGCGCCGGGTCCATCTGCAGCAGGTGCCGGTATCCGGTGCGCACCACCGGATGATCGTCCACCAGCAGGATTCTGATGCTCTGGTTCATGGCGCGTTCCGCGGCCGGCGTTCCTCGGATCCGGGGCCTGCGGGCAGCTGTCCGAACAGTTTGAAACCCGCGCCCTGGGCGCTCTCGATCAAGAGCGTGCCGCCCAGGGCCACGAGGCGTTCACGCATCCCCGCAAGTCCCAGGCCGCCGGTCCGCCGCTGCAGGTCGCAGCCTGCGCCGTTGTCCTCGATACGTACGAACGCCGCGGGCCCTGCCGTTTCCTGCCAGCCGATGTCCACGCTGATGTGATCCGCGTGCGAGTGGCGCGCGCAGTTGGTCAGCGCCTCCTGCACGGTGCGGTACAGCGCCAGGGTGCGCGCCTCATCCAGGCCGTCGATACGGGCATCCACCTGCAGCGCCAGCTGCGTGGGCGCCAGGCGTGGGCGCCAGGTGTCGACGCAGTGCTCGATCGCCGCGGCCAGGCCCAGTTCGTCCAGCCCCACCGGACGCAGCTCGCGCACCAGCCGGGCCACGCTGGCATGCACCAGGTCGGTGTTGGCGATGATCGAGTGGACGCAGTGTGCCGCGCCCGCGCCGCCCTGCGGTAGCTGGTCCAGCGCGGCGCGGACCGCGACGGCGTCCAGCTTGATGGCGTTGATGAACTGGCCGAGTTCATCATGCAGCTCGCGCGACAGTCGCTTGCGTTCCCCCTCCTGCAGCTCGACGAACTGGCGGCCCAGCCGCTGCTGTTCTGCAAGCAGCCCGGCCAGGCGGGCCTGGACGACCAGCCGGGCCTGAAGCTCACGCCGGGCTTCGCGCCAGCGCCGGGCCGCGAACCAGGCGAGGCCGATGGCCAGTGACAGCAGCACGAAAGTGATCTCGTCGAGCTGGAAAGACTCCTCGCGACGGGTCCAGGCGAAGACATGCTCGCTCCACTCGAAGCGGACCGCGAGGCAGGCGCACAGCAGCGTACCCGCCGCGACCCAGGCGAGGTCGCGGAGAGTGCGGTGTCGGGGTTCGCGTGGGGTCTGCGGTGAGGCTTCCATACGTGCGATGCCGGGGCTGGTCGGACTGCCCTTGTACCACACGCCGGCAAAAGCCTGTTCACACCAGGGGCCGGGCGGTGCAGGTGATTTCGGGAGCATTTCCCGAGCGCTGGAGGTGGCACATTGCGTAATCTTCGCCGCCTGTTGAATGTGCGAGGGGAGTCCGGATGCCGTTGGTCGCGATGCATGTCAGACGGATTGCCAGCCGTCCCTGGACGCTGGGTCTGGCACTGGCGGCGATGTCGGCCATGATGGGTGCGCAGGCGGCGGATACCGCGGATGCTCCGGCGGGCCAGCCGGACGGTGCCACCGATATGGAACAGGTCGTAATTGCGGCGGCGCGGACGCCGCTGCCTGGTGCGTCGGTCGATATCGACCATGTGCCGGGAAACGTCCAGGTGCTGACCTCCGCCGATGTGAACCGGCCGGGCGTGCCGAGCCTGACAGGGGCGCTGGACTCCAGTCTCGGCAGCATCAACATCAACGACGACCTCGATGATCCGTTCCAGGCCGACATCCTGTATCGCGGCTTCGAGGCCTCCCCGGTGCTGGGCACGCCCCAGGGCCTGGCGGTGTACCAGAACGGCGTGCGCATCAACGAGGCCTTCGGCGATACAGTCAATTGGGACCTGATCCCAGACGTCGCCATCAACCAGGTGGAGCTGGTGAGCTCCAACCCGCTGTACGGCCAGAATGCACTGGGCGGAGCGATTTCCGTCAGCATGAAGAACGGGTTCGACTACCACGGCGCTGATCTCGAACTGTCCGGCGGCTCCTTCGGCCAGCGTTCGACGGTTGCACAGTTCGGCACCAGCTCCGGGAACTTCGGCTTTTATGTTGCGGCCAGGAGCTTCGATTCAGACGGCTGGCGGGATTTTTCGACCGACAGGATCCGTTCCCTGTATGCAGCCGCCAGCTGGCACCGTGATGACGCCAGCCTGGAGCTGGATTACACCCATGCCGACAACATCATGGACGGCCAGGGTTCCGCGCCGGTGCAGGAGCTGGCCATCGCCCGTTCGCTGGTGTTCACCGGCCCGCAGCAGAACGCCAACCACCTGAATTTCTTCACGCTCACCGGCACGCTGGACCTGGGACATCACTGGTCCGCGCAGGGCGTGGCCTATTACCGCGCCTACACCCAGAGTGTCGCCAACGGCAACACCACCAGCTACACGTATTGTGCCAACCCCGGCGGCGGCAGCGATGGATACCTGTGCCAGGGCGACGGCGCCACGCCGCTTGTGAACGCCGCGGGACAGGCGCTACCGGACATCTCCCAGGGTGGCGCACTGGCCATCGGTCAGAACAACTACGAGTTCATCAACGCCTGGAGCCGTGGCATCGCCCTGCAGCTGTCGAGCGACAACACGATCTTCGGCCACGAGAATCAGTTCAGCCTGGGCACCACGCTCGATCATTCTGCGACCAGTTACTACACCGGCTCGCAGATCGGTCTGGTCAACTCACAGCTGGTGGTGGAACCCTCGAGCCTCTACGTTGACACCACAGAGGCTGCCGCGGATGCCAGCGATGGCGTCGCATCCGCGGTGCCCGTGAGCGTGGATTCCGTGGTCCAGACCCTCAGTGGATTCGTGACCGATGCCTACAGCGTCACGAAGGACCTGACGGTGACCGCCAGCGGCCGTTACAACCTCACGCACATCGACCTGTACGACCAGCTGGGTACTGACCTCAACGGCTGGAACCGTTTCGCGCACTTCAATCCGGCGGTTGGCGCCACGTATGCGATCACTCCGGCGGTGACTGCCTATGGCGGCTGGTCCACCAACACGCGTACGCCGACAGCCAGCGAAATCGAGTGCTCAAATCCGCTGCAACCCTGCCTGCTGCCCGCCAGCCTGGCCAGCGATCCGCCTGACCTGCGGCAGGTGATCTCCCAGACATACGAGGCCGGCCTGCGTGGAAACGTCAAAGCCCTGCTGACCGCTGACGACGCGCTTACCTGGAACCTGAGTGCATTCCGGACCGGCCTGCACAATGACATCTACACCATTGCCACCTCCATCTACCAGGGGTATTCCGCGAACATCGGTGACACCCGCCGGCAGGGCATCGAGGCCGGGCTGAAGTACCGCGTCAGGCGCTGGTCGGCCTACGTCAGCTACAGCCTGGTGCAGGCGACGTTCCAGTCGGCGTTCTCAGAGCCGTCGGCATCACCGTGGTATCCGGCCCGGTACCTGGATGCCTACGGCAACCTCGACATCGCGCCCGGCAACCATCTGCCCGGCATCCCGCAGAACCGCGTCAAGCTGGGCGCGGACTTCAATATACTGCCGACGTGGTCGGTGGGAGCAACGTTGACCGCGGTCAGCAGTTCCTACTACGTCGGCGACGAAGCCAACCACCTGCCGACCCTTCCCGGCTACATGGTGGTCGGCCTGCACACCAGCTGGCAGGCGCTGCCGCACCTGGCGGTCTTCGCCCAGATCAACAACCTGCTGGACCGCCAGTATTCGACCTGGGGGGTCCTCGGTGATCCGACCGGCGTGAATGCGCCCGGTGTGCCGGAGAATGGCGTCGGGGTTGCGCCCCAGTTCCAGAGCCCGGCAGCGCCGTTCCAGATCGTTGCGGGCGTGAAGCTGACGCTGTGACGCCAGTCACCCTCGCTAAATCACCGTCAGGAACGAGACACCATGGGCCCCGATGAAGTCTTCGGCCGCTGAGCGCCCCTCCACAGGGGCGCCGTAGTCTTCCGACGTCACCCGCCGCACGCGGTTGCGATGCCAGCTGGCCAGTAAATCGCGTGTCGGCAGCACCTGCAGGCTGTTGTTCCCGAACGTCTCGCGGTGCAGTGACGGCAGCTTGTGCCAGGACACCGATGCGCGGTGGTGATGGGCGTTGTGGTAGGCGAAGTTCAGGATGAAGACGTTCATCCAGGGCCAGCGCCGGGATACCAGGTTGGTGTAGGTGTTCGCCTGTTCATAAGTCCGGTCGCGGCCGTTCAGGGCAATGGGCTCGCCGGCCTCGACCACGTAGCTCTCGAAGCTGTGGTGAAAGCAGTCGAAGAAATTGAGGGTGTGCAGCAGCAGTGCATAGGCCACGAAGTACAGCAGCAGCGCCTTGAGGGACCACAGGCCGAGCAGGATGAGCAGGCCCAGCCGCAGTACCAGCATGGTCATGGCCCGGGGCAGGTGCTGCCGCTGCGAACGCACGAACAGCGGCCGCCAGATGACCTGCAGGTGCATCAGCGCTTCGGTGCCCGGAATGTAGGCCCATTCCAGAACCTGCAGCACCCGCCGCAGCAGCGGCCGGCCGCGGATGAAGGCATGGAAGTCGAAACACACCAGGTCCGCCCGGTCCACGTGGTGGCGGATATGCATCTGCCGTATACGCTCGAATGACGCATAGGAAGAGCCGGCAATGAAGCCGGCGGTTTCCCCGGCCCAACGGTTCAGATGGCGCTCCGCCAGCAGTGACTGGTGCGCTGCTTCGTGGATCAGGTAGGCCGCCCAGATCATGCACTGGGCGCACAGGACAACTCCCACGATGTTCAGGAGCACAGGGGATGCGGCCATCAGTCCAAAGGAGGCGATCCAGCCGCCCAGCGTCGCAATCATGACCGTGGCATTGAGGATCGCGGTTTTGCGGTCACGGAAGGTCCTGGTTTTCAGTCCCATGTGATACCTGCTGTACGAAGCCGTTGGGCCACGGGCGCGAGTTCGCGTTCGTAGTGGCGCCACTGCGCCACGCTGCCTGAGTAGATGGGGCGCCGG
>DAIDKA010000061.1 GCA_027451085.1 Gammaproteobacteria bacterium | reverse complement strand
AAGTTCGCCAAGCGCCTTCAGGGCATGAAGGAGGGCGGCGGCAGCGTGCTCGACAACGCCGTCATCCTGTATGGCAGCAACATGGCCAACAGCGACCGCCATAACCAGGATCCGATCCCCAATACCGTCATCGGCAAGGGCGGTGGCATCAAGGGCGGGCAGCACCTGCACTACCCGCAGGACACACCGCATTCCAACCTGCTGCTGACGGTGGTGCAGAAGGCCGGCGCGACGCAAGTGGATAAGATTTCCGACAGTACCGGGGTGCTGGGCGAGGTCTGACGATGAGTGAATGGCGCAGGAGAGTCCCCGCGACGGCGGGGCGCAGCGCGGCTGTGGCGGCTGTGGTGATGCTGGCGCTGGCTCTGGCCGGTGCCGCGGCGAGTGCTGCCGTGGATTCCGGCGGCGAGACTGCCAGGTCAGCCGCGAACCTGGTGGAACAGAAGGGACCTGACGGCAGCACCCCGCTGCAATGGGCCGTGTACCGGCAGGACGTCAGCGAGGTCAAGCGGCTGCTCAAGGCCGGCGCCAATGTCGCCGAGGCCAACGACTATGGCGCCACGCCCATGCAGATGGCGGCCGCGACCGGCAATACTGCCATCCTGAAACTGCTGCTCGATGCAGGGGCCGACGCGGATTCGCCCAACGCGGACGGGCAGACCGCACTCATGGAAGTGGCGCGCACCGGCAATGTCGATGCGGCGAAGCTGCTGCTGAAGCATGGCGCCAAGGTTGATGCGCGCGAGACTTTCGGCGACCAGACCGCGCTCATGTGGGCGAGCGCGCGCCGGCACCCGCAGATGATGGAACTGCTGATCAAGCACGGAGCAGATGTCAACGCGCGTTCCATCTGGCGCAACTGGGAACGCCATGTCACCGCTGAAAGCCGCGCCAAGCGCACCAACGCCGGCGGTCTCACGCCCCTGATGTACGCCGCGCGCGAGAACTGCCTGGCGTGCGTCGATGTGCTGCTGAAGCACCACGTGGACGTTGACCGGCCCGATCCGGACGGTTTCGCGCCGGTGACCATCGCCATCCTGAACAACAACTGGGACATCGCCAAGCGTCTGATCGATGCCGGCGCGGACGTCAACCAGTGGGACATCTATGGCCAGGGACCGCTGTACGCGGCCATAGCTTCGGGCGTGGACGTGCCGGGCAGCCGGGCTGGTTCCTCCATCGATCCGCCCAACCAGGCCACCGGTCGCGATATCGTCAAGCTGCTGCTGGCCAAGGGCGCCAATCCCAACATGCAGTTGTTCTACCGTCCCCCCAATCATGGCTTCGGTTTCGGCTTCGGTGGGCCGGTGGCACCGCCGGCGTCCCGCGGCAGCACGCCCCTGATTGCGGCGGCGGCGATGGACGATGTCGAGCTGGTGAAAGAACTGCTTGCCGCCGGCGCCGACCCGAAGCTGTACCAGGCCGATGACCAGACCCCCATCATGGCCGCCCTGGGCGGGCGTGGGGCGTTCGGTGGTGGTGGCGCCGATGATCCGCAGAAGGCCGTCGAGGTCATCAGGTTGCTGCATGACGCCGGCACGGACATCAACGTTGATTCCATCCAGCACCACCTGCTGCGCACCCGTGGTGGCACGGCGCTGCATTTCGCGGTGCGGGCCGGCGATAAAGAGGCCATGCAGGAGCTCATCGGCTGGGGCATCGACGTCAATGCAAAAGATCCGGATGGACTGACGGCGCTGGACTATGCCATGGGGCGCGGCTATGTCCCGTTCCTGCAGCAGCGCAAACCGCCGCGTCCTGATCTCGCCAAGCTGCTGCTCGATGCCGGCGCCAATGTCCAGCTGGCGAAGATGCCGGACTGGCCGGCGGTGGGGCCGCCCATCGGTTACGAAGCCACCATCTGGCCGCTGCAGCCCAGCGATGGCCTGCGCGCGGCCAGCACCAAGTACCCGCCGATGTATGACAAGGTGACGCCGGCCGTGCCAGGCGCAAGACCTGTAAAGGCGGCTGATGCCGCGCAGCCTGCGAAGGCTGTTCCGCTGGCACAGAGGCAGGACCAGGCGCCGCCGGTCGCGCGAGTCCAATAACTTTCCCTAGGAGCCTGGATGAATCCGCTGTCCCGCCGCCGCTTTCTGAACGGCGGCCTGAACGTGCTGGGCGCCGCATCCGCGGCCCGGGTGCTGCTGCCGTTGTCCGTACTGGCCCCCGGGGGAGCGGCGCTGGCCGCTGTCCCGGCCGCCATCACGGTAACGCCGCTGACGCCGAAGGAGCAGGGGGGCATCACCGTCTTCCAGGGCGCGGGCTGCAACGTGGTGGCGCTGCCCGGGCCTGATGGCGCGCTGTTGATCGACGGTGGCCTGGCCGCGAATTCCAAGGCGCTGCTGAAGGCGGTGGCGCATGCCACTGGCACCCGCCGCGTGAACACGCTCATCAACACGCACTGGCACCCGGAGCAGACGGGCAGCAACGAGGCCGTGGGCAAGGGCGGCGGTCTCATCATCTCGCATGAGGTCACCCGCTTGTACGAGGGTCGCAAGGCGTATTCGACCTGTTTCGAGGGCACTTATGGGCCGCTGCCGCCGAAGGCGCGGGCGGCAAAGACCACGCGCACCACCGGCTCGCTGGAGTTCAACGGAGTGCATGTGGATTACGGGTACCTGCCTGCCGCGCATACCGACGGGGATCTGTACGTGCACTTTCCGGAGCAGAACGTGCTCGTGGCGGGCGGACCCGTCGCGGGCGACCGCTGGCCGGTGCTCGACATCCACAACGGCGGCTGGCTGGGCGGCCTGGTGCGCGCCTATGAGCATCTGTCCACGGTGGTGAAGCCCGATACGCGCATCGTCACGGCCGACGGCAAACTGTGGAGCGGCGCGGACATCGTCCGCTACCGTGACATCTACCAGGAGCTGTTCAAGCAGATGTTCGTCTACTTCAACAAGGGGTACGGGCGCTCCGATGCCGTCGCCAACCACCCGCTGAAGGACCATGAGCAGGAACTGGGCGATGTTTCGCAGTTCATCTCCGGGGCGTACCAGAGCCTGATGCAGACCTACGTGCCGGATTGAAATGGCAGCGCCGTCATTGCCTGTGCACCGGGCGCTGATTCTGGCGTCGATTGCCGCCGCCGCCGCCCAGGCACACGGCGCACCGGTGCCGGACTTCGGCCCGAACGTCACGATCATCGATCCGTCGATGCCGGTGCGGAAGATCAACGCGACCCTGCAGGCGCTGGCCACGCGCTCGAACGGATTCGATGAGGTCCGCAACGCGGTCTACTTCATGCCGGGCACCTATGGCAGCGCCGCGGGCCAGGACAACCCGGCGGCCGCCACGGGCTTCATCGATGCCCCGGTGGGTTTCATGGAGACGGTGCAGGGCCTGGGCGCGGTGCCGGATGATGTGACCATCAACGGCAACCTGCGGGTGGGCGCCGTGGGTCGCGTTGCATTGGACACCTTCTGGCGCTCGCTCGAGAACGTCCGTATCAACCCCATCGAGGCGGATGAGAAGCCGCACACCCTGCGCTGGAACACCTCGCAGGCCTGTCCGCTGCGCAGGGTCGACATCACTGGCAACCTGGATCTCACCGGGGGCGTGGGCGGAGGCAACCTCATGGCCGACAGTCGCGTGTCGGGCGTGGTGAGCGCGGGGTTCGACTGGGTGACCGACCCGGTGCAGGTTCCTGGACAGTTCTACTACGATTTTCATGACAGCCAGATCGGCGCCTTCCAGGGGCACTGGATCAACTACGTGTTCGCAGGCGTCGAGGGGGCGCCACAGCCGCAGTTTGCCCCGGGGGATGTCACCGCGCTGCCGGCGACGCCGGTTGTAAGGGACGCGCCGTTTCTCTACGTGGAGCATGGCGCCTTCAGGGTGTTCGTGCCCGGGGTCGGGCGCGACGTCCGCGGCATCCATTGGCGCGGGGGCAGATCCCTGGCGCTGCGGCGGTTTTTCATAGCGAAGCCCGAGGACAGCGCCGCGATCCTGAATGCACAGCTGCGACGGGGGAAGAACGTCATCCTGACCCCTGGCGTGTACAAGGTCACGGAGCCGATCCACGTGGTGCGGCCGGACACCATCATCCTGGGAATGGGGCTTGCGACCGTCACGCCTATCACCGGCAGCGCGGCGATCCAGGTCGATGACGTTCCGGGCGTGTCGATTTCCGCCATCACGGTGGATGCGAACATCACGAATTCCGGTGTGCTGGTGCGGGTGGGCAGCCCGGGACATCACCACGGCCACCGGTATGCCAACCCCACCACCCTGAGCGATGTCTTTGTGCGTGTCGGGGGCTCCTACGTCGGGCACGCCACCACGAGCTTCGAGATCAACCAGGATGATGTGCTGATCGATCACACCTGGCTGTGGCGCGCCGATCATGGCAACAAGGGCACCATCGGCTGGACTGCCAACACGGGCGACCATGGCCTGGTGGTGAACGGCGACCGTGTGACCGTGCTGGGGCTGTTCGTCGAGCACTACCAGAAGGCGCAGGTGCTGTGGAACGGCAACGCGGGGCGGGCGATTTTCCTGCAGAGCGAAGCGCCCTACGACGCGCCGGGCCAGGCGGCGTACATGAACGGTGGCGAGGACGGCTACCCGTTCTACCAGGTGGGCGGGAACGTGACTTCGCACGAGGCTGCCGGCATGACGGTTGCGACCCTGTTCATCCGCTCGCCCACGCCCGTGTTCATCCGCAGTGCCTACAAGGCTCCCGAAGTTCCCGGGGTGCATTTCCAGGATATCTTTGCCGGGGTCATCCTGGGCAAGGGCGGGGTGCAGCACGTGATCAATGACACGGGTGGTTCCGCGCTGGCCGGAGGCCCACCGCCCTTCGCCAACCGGCTCGGGGCCACCACGCAGCTGAAGTCGTATCCCTAGCGCGCCCCTTGTCAAGCTCCGGGCCGGGCGAGT
>DAIDKA010000060.1 GCA_027451085.1 Gammaproteobacteria bacterium | reverse complement strand
CGTAGAGCTCCGAGCCGTTGCCGCTGTCCGTTTCGTTGTCGCGCGCCACACCCACCATGCCATAGCAGTGCGTCAGCCAGGCCTGGTCGGTGGTCGAGTCGCGGCCCGTGGGAAAGCCGTCCGTGAAACCGGTCAGCGGCGCATAGGTGTCGGGGTCCTTGAGTGGTGTCACCAGCAGGTCCCGGCCGCTGGTGACGAATTCCGCGGGCACCCGGCTGGCGGCCTTGCCCAGCGGCTTGGCATCCGAGCCCCATTGAGCCACGTAGTCGTCCTGCACCCGCTCGACGGTGAGCCCGTCGTAGAAGTGCCCGCGCGCCAGCAGCTTGATGTTGGCGATGTTGCGCGGCGCAAAGCGCGGCGCGAGCTCGATGACCACGCGGCCTGCCGGCAGCTCCAGGTACAGCGTGTTTTCCGGATCGACCGGTCGCCAGTCCGAGGGCTTCGAGTCCTTGAGCACCTCGGCCGTGGTACGGGGCTTCACCAGCGCCGTCCCGGGTGCGGATGTGTCGGCGGCCCGGGCGGTGTGCAGCGCGAGGCCGGCCAGCGCCAGCGGGAGAAGCCGGTATTGCATGATTGTCTTCATGTCATGGTGTGCCTGCGGCTGTCCGTGGGGCGTCCTGCCTGAGTTTCCAGCGCCGGTGTGACCACGTCCAGCTGGCGGGAGCGGCTGCGACCAGCGCCTCCACCGCACGCGCGTAGCGTTCGGTGATGGTGCCGGGGCTGAAACGTTCGCGCGGTGCGGCGAGCTGCTCGAAGCGCACTTCGTAGCGGCCGCGGCCGCGGCGCTGCACGCCGGCGAACACCACCGGGAAGCGCGTCGCCTGCGCGATCTTCTCCGGTCCCATGTAGAACGCCGTGGGCGTGCCCAGGAATGTCGTCCAGTGCTTGTAGTCGCTGGTCACCGGCTCCTGGTCGGCGACCATGGCGATGGCGCGCGTGCTGCGGTCCTTGAGGATGTCCGCCAGCAGCTCCTTGGCCGGCACCAGCCGGCCGCCGAAGCGCGAACGCAGTGTGCGCATGAGCCGTTCACCGTAGGAGCCGTGCAGCGGCTTGTAGGCTCCCGTCAGCGGTTGCCGCAGCTGCAGGGACAGGGCCAGCAGCAGCCACTCCCAGTTGCAGTGATGCGCGGCGGCGATGACGACGGATTGGCCGCCGTCCAGCAGACCGGTCACCACCGCGGGGTTGGAGAAAATGACCCGCCGCCCGAGCTCCTCGGGGGTGATGGTTGCCGACTTGATGAGTTCTGCCACCAGCTGGCTGAGGTTGCGGTAGTAGTCGTCCGCCATGCGTTGCCGCCCGGCTGCCGGCAGCTGCGGGTAGCAGCGGGCGATGTTGGCGCGCACGACCCTGGTGCGGTAACCGGCCACGCGGTGGACGATGAAGGACAGCCCGCCGGTCAGGGCGTACAGCAGCGGCAGCGGCAGGCGGGACAGCAGCCGCAGCCACAGCGGCAGGCGGGCGGCAGGCGGGTTGCGCCCGGTGGCATACAAGGGGGCTGACATGTGACTGTCATTGTAGGACATCCCGGCGGCCTGGTGCCTGCGACCCCAGGGGCCGGCAGGTCCCGGAGGCGTTCCGGCGCGGTATCATGCCCGCTCAGCACAGGAGATCCCCCATGACCAAGTTCGCGCTCCCAGACCTGCCGTACGACTACGCCGCCCTGGAGCCGCACATGTCGGCCAACACCTTCAGCTTCCACCACGGCAAGCATCACAAGGCTTATGTCGACAACCTGAACAAGGCGCTGCCCGGCAGCGAATTCGAAGGCAAGTCGCTGGTTGACATCATCAAGGCGTCGGAAGGCAAGAACCCGGGCGTGTTCAACAACGCCGCCCAGGTGTGGAACCATACTTTCTTCTGGCACTCGATGAAGCCGCACGGCGGAGGCGCGCCTGCCGGCAAGATCGCTGACAGGATCAACGCGGACTTCGGCTCGTTCGACGCTTTCGCGGAAGCCTTCAAGACCGCCGGCGCCACCCAGTTCGGTTCGGGCTGGGCATGGTTGGTCTTGGGTAGCGACGGCAAGCTCAAGGTCACCAAGACGCCGAACGGTGAGAACCCCTTCACCAAGGGTGACAAGCCGGTCCTGACGGTCGACGTGTGGGAGCACGCCTACTATCTCGACTATCAGAACCTGCGCCCCAAGTTCCTGGAAGTCTTCCTGTCGAACCTGGTCAACTGGGACTTTGCCAATGCGCGGCTGGACGCGCCGCTGTTCGAAGGCACGAAGTAACGGCAAGCGCGACGAGGAGCATCCCGCAAAATCCGTTTGCGGGGACGCCGAACCCACATCCGTGTGGCTCGGAGCGCGCCATCCCCGGCGCGCACGCCCCTCAAACGGACACTTGCGGGCCGCCTCTCTTCGCCTCTGCAGCTACAGGATGTAGCGACTGAGGTCCTCGTCCTTGACCAGCGTGCCGAGGTTGCCGTCGACATAGGCGGCATCCACGGTGACGCTGTCGCGGTTCTCGCCGAAGCCTGCCTCGTAGGAGAGCTTTTCCAGCAGCCGCTCCATCACCGTGTGCAGGCGCCGCGCGCCGATGTTCTCGGTGCGCTCGTTCACATGGTGCGCGATCTCGGCCAGCCGCCGCACGCCATCCGGCGCGAACGTCACCGACACCCCTTCCGTGCCCAGCAGCGCCTGATATTGCGCCGTCAGCGAAGCATCCGGCTCCGTCAGGATGCGCACGAAGTCCTCGACCTTCAGCGAGTCCAGCTCGACGCGGATGGGCAGGCGACCCTGCAGCTCCGGGATCAGGTCCGAGGGCTTGGACATCTGGAATGCACCGGACGCGATGAACAGCACGTGATCGGTTTTCACCGGCCCGTACCTGGTCGAGACCGTGGAACCCTCCACCAGCGGCAGCAGGTCACGCTGCACGCCCTCGCGTGACACATCGGCGCCGATGGTCTCGCCGCGGCGGGTCACCTTGTCGATCTCGTCGATGAACACGATGCCGTTCTGCTCGGCGTTGGTGACGGCCTTGAGCTTGATTTCCTCCTCGTTCAGGAGCTTCGCAGCCTCTTCCTCCACCAGCAGCCTGCGGGCTTCCTTCACCTTGACCTTGCGGGCGTGGTGCTTGCCCGCGCCCAGGTTCTGGAACATGGACTGCAGCTGCTGCTGCATCTCCTCCATGCCCGGCGGGGCCATGATCTCGACGCCCGCCGGCAGCGTGCGCACTTCGATCTCGATCTCGCGGTCGTCGAGCGCGTCTTCGCGCAGCATCCTGCGGAATTTCTGCCGGGTTTCGGCATCGCGCGGCTGCGGCGGCTCATCGGTGGAAAATCCCATCATCCGCGGCTTTGGCAGCAGCGCATCGAGCACGCGTTCTTCCGCGGCGTCCAGGGCCTGTTCGCGCACACGGGCGAGTTCCTGCGCGCGGGTCATCTTCACGGCGGCGTCCGCCAGTTCCTTGACGATGGACTCGACGTCGCGGCCCACGTAGCCCACCTCGGTGAACTTGGTGGCCTCGACTTTCACGAACGGCGCGTTGGCGAGCTTCGCCAGGCGGCGCGCGATCTCGGTCTTGCCAACGCCGGTGGGTCCGATCATCAGGATGTTCTTGGGCGTGATCTCGTGCCGCAGCGGCTCGGGCACCTGCATGCGGCGCCAGCGGTTGCGCAGGGCGATGGCCACCGCGCGCTTGGCGGCGTCCTGGCCGACGATGTGCTTGTCCAGCTCGCGGACGATCTCTTGCGGAGTCAGCGCCTGGGGCGCGGGTTGCTGCACGGAGGGGTCGGTGGTGTCGGGTGTCAGCATGGCTTACTTCAATTCGTCGATGAGCAGGTTGCGGTTGGTGTAGATGCAGATGTCCGCGGCGATGCCGAGCGAGCGTTCGACGATGCTGCGGGCATCGAGTCCGGTGTTTTCCAGCAGCGCCCGCGCCGACGCCAACGCATAGGAGCCGCCGGAGCCGATGGCCGCGGTGTCGTATTCAGGCTCGATGACGTCGCCGTTGCCGGAAATGATGAACAGCTTGTCGCGATCACCCACCAGCAGCAGCGCTTCGAGCTTGCGCAGGTAGCGGTCCGAGCGCCAGTCCTTGGCCAGTTCAATGGCGGCCCGGGTGAGGTTGCCGTACTTTTCCAGCTTGCCTTCGAAGCGCTCGAACAGCGTGAACGCGTCCGCGGTGCCGCCAGCAAAGCCGGCCAGCACCTTGTCGTCGTACAGGCGGCGCACCTTGCGCGCGTTGCCCTTCATGACGGTGTTGCCGAGGGTCACCTGGCCGTCGCCGCCGATGGCCACGGCGCCGTTGCGGCGCACGGCCACTATGGTGGTGCCGTGGGGGTCAAAGGTGTTGCTCATGTGTCTCCTGGAGCGGGGCGTTCCTCACACCCGCGCGGGGCAATCGCGAGGTCCTCCCCGCGTCTACGATTTGCGTCGCGCTCGCGGGTGTGAAGCGTCGTAGGTGCGGGCGAGGTGCTGGAAATCAAGATGGGTGTAGATCTGGGTGGTGGAGATGTTGGCATGGCCCAGAAGCTCCTGTACGGCGCGCAGTTCCCCGCCGGATTCCAGCAGATGCGAGGCAAATGAGTGCCGGAACAGATGCGGGTGCAGGTGCATGGGCAGCCCCTGGCGCCGCGCCCACAGCGCCACGCGCTTCTGCACCGCCCGGGCGCCCAACCGCCGCCCGGTTGCGCCTACGAACAGGGCGTCAGGCTCCGCCCGGGGCAAGGTGGCGCGCTCGGCCAGCCAGCCTCGCAGCGCTGCCACGGCCTTGCGTCCCACCGGCACCACGCGTTCCTTGCTGCCCTTGCCCCGCACGCGAACCGTGCGGTCGGCGAGGTCGAGGTCAGGCAGGCTCAGGCCCACCAGTTCCGCCAGGCGCAGGCCGGAGGAGTAGAACAGCTCCATCATCGCCCGGTCGCGCGTGCTCAGGGCGTCGTCGTCGGGGATTTCCAGCAGCCGCGCCATCTGGTCCGCGTCGACCGTCGCCGGCAGCCGGCGCTGCGCCTTCGGGGCGCGCACATCGATGGCGCAGTTGGTCCTCAGCACTCCTTCGCGGATGAGGAAGTTGAGGAAGCTGCGCACCGCCGACAGGCGGCGCTGGATACTGCGGGGCGCCAGCCCGCCCGCGTGACTGCGGGCCGCAAACAGGCGTACCTGCGGATGGCTGAGTTCGTCCCATGTGGTGATGCCCTGCCGCGCACAGAAGTCACGCAGGGCAGCGAGATCGCGCATGTAGTTGCTGTCCGTATGGGCGGACAGCCGGCGCTCGCGGGTCAACCAGCGGTGGAATGCCTGCAGCTGGGCGAGTGCCGCCTCATCCATGGCGGAGGCACCGTCGCCGCTAGGGTTTGCGAGCCAGGCTGTCTGCGAACAGTTCGCCCAGGCGGGCCAGGAATTCGGTCGCCATGCCCGGGTGGAAGTGGTCGCGATCCGGGCTGCCCAGCCCCAGCAGGCCCAGTGATCCGTGATTGCCCAGCGGCAGCAGCGCCACGGAACCCAGGTTGGCCCCCTCGGCGCCGAACAGGAAGTCCCGCTGCGAATCGCGGGCCTGGCCACACCGCGGCTTGCCGCTGGCGAACAGGGACTCGAAGGACTTCAGCGCTGGATCGGCGGCATCGACCACCCGCACGAAGCGCTGCGGTGGGATGTCCTGCTGGTTCCCGATCAGCAGCAAGGCCGCATGGCGGGTGTCGAAGTCCTCGCGCAGGCTGCTCTCCAGGGCCGCGACCGCCTCCACGCGCGTGCTGGCGCGCAGCAGCCGGCGGGTGAAGTGGTGCATCTTCCCGGCCACGACGTCGTTGGCGCGCGCCACCGCGACGAAGTCATTGAGCTTCTGCTCCATGGCCGTGTATCGCTCGCGCAATACCTCCACCTGGCGTTCGACCAGGGAGATGGCGGCGCCACGGGAGTGCGGCAGCTTCAGCCTGCCCAGCAGGCCAGGGTGGTTCTCGAAGAACTCGAGGTGCTGCGCCAGGTAGGTGGCGACGGACTCTTCCGCCGTCTGGGCCGCGGGCACGCGGGCTTCCAGTGTGCTCATGTTGACGAGACCCCTTTAAAGATCCACGTGGCCTTCAAACGCGACTTGCGCCGGCCCGGAGAGCCACACCGGCTCACCGGGTCCCGCCCAGTCTACGCGTAATTCACCGCCGGGCACGTGCACGCGCACCTGCGGCTCCAACAGCCCCTGGCTGCGGCCGACGATCACGGCGGCGCAGGCGCCGGTGCCGCAGGCCAGGGTCTCGCCTGCGCCGCGTTCATACACGCGCAGGCGGATGTCCTTGCGGTCCACGACCTGCATGAACCCGACGTTCACGTGGCGGGGAAACCGCGGATGCGCTTCGATCACCGGACCCAGCCGGCTTACCGGCGCGGTGTCCACGGACTCCACGGTCAGCACCGCATGGGGGTTGCCAATGGACACCGCACCGATCTGCACGGTGTCGCCATCGGCGTGCAGGGCGTAGGTCTCCTGCCGTCCCGGCGCATCGAAGGGCAGTGCGGCTGGCTCGAAGTCAGGCACGCCCATCTCGACCGAAATCCAGTCGGCGCGCTCGACGCGGGCGCGCACCAGCCCGCCCAGGCTGTCCATGAGGACGTCACCGGCCGGCACGCGCCCCTGGCGGAACAGCAGCGAGGCCACGCAGCGCGCGCCGTTGCCGCATTGCTCGACCTCGTGGCCGTCGGCGTTGAAGATCTGGTAGTGCACTGCCGTGCCGGGCTTGCGCGCAGGCCGGATCACCATGGCCTGATCGAAGCCGATGCCCGTGTGGCGGTTGGCCAGGCGGCGCAGCTGTTCCGGACCGGGAAGGGGGGCGTCGCGCGGCGCGTCGAAGACGATGAAGTCATTGCCCGCGCCGTGCATCTTGGTGAAATTGATGCGCATCTGAATCCAAGAATAACAAAGAGCACCGGAGCAGGCCGCAAAATGTCCCTTGGAGTGCGTGCGCGCCAGGGATGGCCCGCGCCGGTACCCCGCCTCAGCCCAGGGCGTTCAGGTCCCGCTGGATGCAGCGGTCCATGACGGTGAAGATGCCCGCGTCGCGGGCGCGCTGCGCCGCCTCGTCGTCGATCACGCCGTCTTGCAGCCACAGCGCCGGCAGCTTCAGCCGGATGCAGTCATTGGCGATGGCCGCTACGTGCTCCGGGCGCCGGAACACCTCGACGATGTCCACCTTCCGGCCGTCACAGAGCGCCTCGTTCAGGTGGTCGAGATCGGGCACGGAACGCTCCCCCAGCACTTCGCGCACCGCCGGGCTGACCGGAATGATGCGGTAGCCCCGCTGCTGCAGCTGCCGTGCCACCCGGTGGCTCGGCCTGTTGGGGTCCTCCGACAGGCCCACCACGGCGATGGTGCGTACCTGCCGCAGCAGGGTCTCGATATCTCGCATGGGAGGATTGATGAACATGGCACGCTCCGGGTATGCCGCGTGGCGTAATCTTGAAACGTTATGACATCCCAGCACAGCGTACGGTTCCTGCCGCAGGATCGGGTCATCCGCTGCGCCGAGCATTGTTCGGTGCTGGAGGCCGCCCGCCTTGCAGGCGTGAACCTGCCCCACAGCTGCCGTTCCGGCCACTGCGGCAGCTGTCGCGCGCTGCTGCGCCAGGGCGAGGTGCTGATTCCGGCGGGACAGCAGCCGGGCCTGTCCGCGCAGGAAAAAGCCGAAGGCTACGTGCTCCTGTGCCAGGCGCGACCGCACAGTGACATCACCGTCGAGATCAGCGCCGTCGCCAGCCGGGCGCCGGTCGAGATCAAGAATCTGCCGTGCCGGGTGACCGGACTGTCGCGGCTGGCCCCCGACGTGATGCAGGTGATGCTGCGGCTGCCGGCGGTGGAACCGCTGGAATTCCGGGCCGGCCAGTACGTCGATGTACTGCTGGAGGAGGGCCGCCGACGCAGCTTTTCCATCGCCAGCCGTTGCGGACAGACGCAGGAGCTGGAACTGCACGTGCGCCGGGTGGCCGGCGGACTGTTCGGTGAGCGGCTGTTCCGCACCCTGGCTGCAGGGTCGCTGCTGCGGATCGAAGGACCGCGCGGCCGCTTCACCTACGATGAAGCCGCAGCCGGGCCGCCCGTGCTGTTCATTGCCGGCGGCACCGGCTTCGCACCCATCAAGTCCATGCTGATGCAGGCGCTTGCACAGGGCGGCGCGCGGGCCCTGCATCTGTACTGGGGCGCGCGGACGGTGCAGGACGTTTATCAGGAGGGCTGGGTGCATGAGCAGATGCAGCAGTATCCTCGACTGACTTTCAATGCGGTACTGTCTCAGGGCGGCGACGTTGCGCCCCCATATCGCACGGGCTGGGTGCATGAAGCGGTGCTCGCCGACTTCAAGGACCTGTCAGGCCTGCCGGTGTATGCCGCCGGGCCGCCGCAGATGATCGAGGCCATCCGCGGCAGTTTCGGCGCCCGGGGCGCCAATGCGGCGCAGCTGCACTTCGACGTGTTCGACTACGCCGTTGATCCGGCGCCGCGCGAGGCCTGAGCAACCGCATGCGCATCCTCGTGGTTGAAGACAACGAGCTGGTGGCCGGGGCCATCACTCTCGGACTCGCCGGCGCGGGCTTTGCGGTGGATCGCACGGTCAGTGCCGAGGCGGCCATGCGCGCGCTGGCGGCGGAACACTTTGATCTCGCGGTGGTGGACGTGGGGCTGCCCGGCATGGACGGGCTGGCGCTGGTACGGCAGATCCGCCACGGCGGCTCGCAGCTGCCGCTGATCATCCTGACCGCGCGCGACACGCTCGCCATCAAGGTGGAGTCGCTGAACCTGGGCGCAGACGACTTCCTGATGAAGCCCTTTGAACAGGATGAACTGGTGGCGCGCTGCCGCGCCCTGATCCGGCGCGCCAGCATGAATGCCGGCGGCCAGGTGCGGCTGGGGCGGCTGAGCATCGATGTGTCCGGCCGGCGGCTGCGCGTCGATGAACAACCGGTGGAACTCACGGCGCGCGAGTGGGCCGTGCTGGAATGCCTGGCGCACAACGCCGGCCGGGTGGTGTCGAAGGAGCGGCTGCAACAGGCGATCGCCAGTTTCGACCAGGCGATCACCCTCAATGCGGTGGAGGTCTATATTTCGCGTGTGCGCGCCAAGCTCATGGAGGCCGCGGTGATCCGCACCGTGCGCGGCCTGGGGTATCGCCTGGATGAGCCCACAGCATAGCACCCGGTCCTCCATCCGCCGCCGGCTGCTGCTGTTCCTGCTGCCGCCGCTGGCGCTGCTCATGCTGCTGAACGTCTACATCAGCTACCGCGCGCACATGCTGTTCGTGCAGCAGGCGCGGCAGGGGCAGCCGGGCGATGCCGGGCATTTCATCCTCGCCAGCACCTGGCTGATGAACCTCATCCAGCTCGACCTCACGCTGCTCGTCGTCTGGCTGGGCGTGTACTTCGGTCTCAAGCCCCTGCTGTCGCTGCGGCGCCAGATCGAAGCCGGTTCGCCGCGCGATCTGCAGCACCTGGATGCGCGTGCTGTGCCGGCGGAGGTCAAACCGCTGGTGGATGCGCTGAACCTGCTGTTCGACCTGCTGAAGGAGTCCGCACGTGCCCAGCGCCGCTTCGTGGCCGACACCGCGCACCAGCTGCGCACCCCCATCGCAGGCCTGCAGGGACACCTCGAACTATTGATGAATGATCCGGCCGCAGCGGGCGTGCAGGGCCGGCTGGTGTGCCTGCGCGATGGCATGAGCCAGTTGTCACATTCCGCCAACCAGCTGCTGGCCCTGGCGCGAGCCGACAGCGCAGCCGGCGTCATGGCGCAGTTCCAGGAGGTTGAACTGGACGCGCTGGTTCGGCGTGTGGTCGAGACCCACGTCGATCGAGCCGCCCGCGCCGGCATCGACCTGGGCGCCGAGGCGCAGGCGGCGCAGGCCAGCGGCGCACCGCGGCTGCTGGAGGACCTGCTGGGTAACCTGGTGGACGACGCGCTGACCTATGTCCCGCGCGGAGGCACGGTGACAGTGCGTTGCGCCATGGCGGCCAGCGGCCCGGTGCTGACCGTGGAGGATGATGGTCCCGGCATTCCCGAAGCGGAGCGTTCCCGGGTCCGCGAGCGGTTCTACCGTCTGCCCGGTTCCCCCGGGCACGGTACGGGCCTCGGGCTTGCCATCGTCGAGGAAATCGCCCGGGCGCACGGCGCACAGCTCTATATAGAGTCGGGGACAGGGGGCACGGGGCTGCGGGTGCGGGTGGTGTTTCCCCTGGCCACCGTGTGAGAACCACGTCGCAGTCCTGAGCGCCTTGACTTAACCGAGGTGCACCGCGTCTGCCATCGTCAGACTCCAGCAAGCTTGACGGCATAAGGTCGCCCCCCATGTCTCCCAGGACCCGCATGCGGATCGCCGGCTTCACCCTCATCGAACTGATGCTGGTGATCGTCGTGGCTGCGATCCTGCTGGGCGTCGGCATCCCGTCGTTCAAGAGCATCACGACGTCCTACCGCATCTCCGGCGAGATCAACGGTCTGCTGGGGGACATCCAGTTCGCGCGAGCCGAAGCCATCAAGGAAGGGCAGTCGGTGACGATCTGCGCGCTGCCGGCCAATGCCGCCAGCCCCGGTGCCGGCAGCGGCCCGACGACGTGCGCTTCGGCGGGTGTGGCCAGCGGCTGGCAGAACGGCTGGATCGTGTTTGCTGATCCGACTTCGGCCCAGAAGGGACCCGCGGCAGCCGATGGCTGGGCAGCCGTGTTGCGCTACCAGGCGCCGTTCAGCGGCAGCACGCCGGACACCTTGGTGGACAGCACGTCCGGCACCGTGGCGGTGACGTACAACCGTGAAGGGCTGGCGGTTGCGACCGGCAGCAGCGGCGGAGTGGGCCTGGGCAATGATCTGAACAGCAACAACAACGACATCTACCTGTCCTTGCATGATCCGACCGCGAGTCCGATCTATACCCGCTGCCTGCAGATCAGCGCCGTTGGTGCGCTGCAGGTGACCCAGCCTGCCAGCAACGCAACCCCTTCCAGTAACGCGAACTGCACATGAAACCGCAGGAATACCGCTCCGGGCGCTCCCGGGGATTCAGTCTGGTCGAGGTGCTCGTGGCCCTGGCGGTGATTGCCGTGGGCATGCTGGGCATCGCCAAGATGCACGCGCTTGCGCTGGAAAGCACCAGTTCCGCGGGAACCCGTGCTCTGGTGGCCATCGAGACTGCCGGCATGGCCGCTGCCATGCATGCGGACCGCAATTACTGGAACAACCTCGGCAGCGGCAGCCTGATATCCACGGCGTCCTTTGTGGGCCCAGGCAGTCCACCAACGGTCAGCATATCGGGTTCCGATACCTGCACCCAGACCATGACCTCTGCCAGCACCTGCAGCGCGCAGGACATCGCCGCCTACGATTTCCTGAACTATGCCACGGCGCTGCAGCAGGTCGTGCCCTTCGGCAACGTGACCATCGCCTGCCAGAACGCCACCCTGCCGCTGAGCTGCACCATCACGGTGACCTGGCTGGAGGAAGCTCCGGGCCTGTCCTCGAACAGCAGCGCCGTGCTGGGGTCTGGCGTCGTGGCGACGGCCTCTTCGCCGGCGACCACCGGTCTGCTGCAGCAGCCGCAGTACACCCTGTACCTGGAGCCGTGATGGACATGAAGCGGCGGTTTGCGCGGCGGCAGCAGGGCTACACGATGGTCGAACTCATGGTGTCGATCACCATTGCGTTGTTCCTGCTGGCCGGCCTCATGACGCTGGTCACCCATACGCGCAGCACCTCGGCGGCACAGAACCAGCTGTCGCAGCTGCAGGACAACGAGCGCATCGCCATGACCATCCTGACGGATGTCATACAGCAGGCCGGCTACTTCCCGGACCCGACCATCAACACATCCAGCATCTTCTCCGCGCCTGCAGCCGCCATCGGCACCACGGCCGGCAGCGTCAATTTTGTTTCCGGGCAGGTCATCAGTGGCGCCTCCGGTGGCACGGCTCCCGGTGACTCCATCGCCGTGCGCTTCGCCTCTCCGATCAAGGATGCCTCCAATGTCCTGCCGGGCACCATCGCCAATTGCGCCGGCACCAGCGTCAGCGACTCCACCACGAGCCATGTCTACACCAACGTGTTCCAGGTCTTCACTGCCAGCAACGGGACCACCTACCTGCAGTGCACGCTTTACCAGGACGGAGTTGTGTACAACACCTACAACCTGGTCCCGGGCCTGTACGACATGCAGGTGCAGTACGGGCTGGCGCAGTCGGGGGGCAGCAGCAACAACGTGGTCACGTATGTGCCCGCATCGGGTTTCGGCAGCAACACGTCAAGCCAGTGGCAGAACATCACCTCGGTCAAGGTGCGGCTGTATTTCCAGGTCCCCCAGTATGGTTTTGCCGGGGGGCAGGTCAACGGCAGCTCCACCTCCAGTGCGTTGAGCAAGCAGCTCATGTACGTCGAGCGGATCATTCCCATCATGAGCCAGTCAGGAGGCTGACCGATGCGCGCGCGTCTTCAGAGCACGGGCGGTGTGGTCGTGCGGCAGCGTGGCATGGTGCTCATCGTCAGCATGCTGCTGCTGCTGGTGGTCACGCTGCTGGCGGTGGCCATGTTCCGCAGCATGGGCATCGGATCGAAGATCGCGGGCAACGTGCGTGAAAAGCAGCGTGCCCTGCATGCAGCCGAAAGCGCGGAGCAGTACGCCGCCAACTGGCTGACCACCAATGCCGCCAATGGCACGCTGCCTCAGCCCACTGATTGCAACACCGGCATCGTCAACGTCAACCTGGGGTCGAACCAGGTCCTGGTCTGCTCCAACACTCCCTACGGCCCCACCACGGCAAGCAAAGGGGCGACGCCGGCCAGCCAGGACGTGTTCGTGCCTTCCGTGGTGCCGTGGAAGGTCAATGGCACCACCTTTGTGGGCTTCCAGTTCACCCCCAACGGCATGACCGCCGGCAGCTGCTCGGGTGGCTCCGGTTACACACCGGTGGCCAGCACCGGCGTTGCGGGTGGCACCTATGTCTGCCCGCCCATGTTCTTCATTTCACAGCTCGGTTCCTCCGGCAACACCACCATCTACCAGATCGACTCCCTGGGCTACGGCGGAACCATGGATTCGGTGGCGGTGGTGGAAAGCACTTACCAGGTGGGATCCCAGGTCACCGCACTGGGTGGTACGGGAGTCCAGTAAATGAGAGCCACAGCCATGAAAAGCATCAAGGCCCGAATTTTCCACTCCTGGCTGGCATTTGCCGCGTTGCTGTTTGCCACGGCATCACCGGCACAGGTGCTGCTGAGTGAGGATTTCACCGGGGCCACGACCAGCGTCAGCAATGGCGTCGGCAACTGGCTGTTCTACAACGGCGCCTGCCTCACCGCCGGCACCAGCGCCAACACCACGCCACCGGCCGCATCGATTCCAGCTTGTACCACCGTACTGTCCACGTACTACAACGTCGCCCATTACGGTGGTGTCGGCCAGAAAGGCGCTGATGCTTACCTCGTCGGCGGTGCCAACGGCTTCCTGGGCAGCAGCACGGCGCCCAGTTCCATCACCGGGCAGCAGCCGGACCCGGTGGGCCAGGGCGCACTGCGGTTCACCAATGGTTCGCAGAACGGCGCTTACGGTTACGGCGAACGCGGCTCCATCGTCTCCACTCAGGCCTACTCCTCCAGCAGCGGCATCACGGTGACGTTCAAGACCGTGACCTACCACGGCAATGGCGGTGGCAACGGCAGTGGCGTGCCGGGTGCCAATGGCAACGAGGGGGCCGACGGCATGAGCTTCTTCATGATGGACGGTTGTGCGCCGCTGGCCGGTGCCGCCATGCCCGGCAGTGGCTGCAGCTCGAATCCCGTCTATAGCGGCTCCGGCACCAACCCCTACTCGGGCACCTTCTCGGCGATTGGCGGCACCGGCGGAAGTCTTGCCTACAGCTGCTCCAACTCCAACACGCCCTACGACGGACTCACAGGCGCCTATCTGGGTGTGGGTATCGATGAGTACGGCAACTTTCTCAACGGGTCCACGGTGTCGCTGTCCACCCAGAATGGCCTTGGTGCTGGCATCACACCGTCCGCATCGGGGGACAATACCTATACGGGCGGTGGTTTGTACGCCAACCGCATTGGCATCCGTGGTGCAGGCAGTATTTCGTGGCAGGCACTCACCAATGCCTACGGCGTGGATCCGAACGACTCGACCAAGCCGTACTACCCGGCCGGCCTGGCCACCGCTTGCGCCAACGGCGGGACTTACGATTCGACGTATGGCAACTGCTACACCTGCAGCAGTGGCTTGTACAGCGGCAGCAGGACATGCACGACCACCTCAAACACCACCAACTGTCCCACCCCGCCATCAGGCTATTTCTACACCTACGACAGCAACATGGTGTCGTCGGGCTACCCGTGCGAGATTTGTCCCAGTACCACCACGTATCAACCCTCGACCACCAGCGGGGTGGTCGGTAGCTGTGTGACCGTCACTGCATCCACACCCACCTCTGAAACCTATGCGCAGGGCGGCACTTCCTGTCCTGCTCCGGCATCGGGGCAGTTCTATAGTCTGAATTCCAGCCTGGCCAGTGCTCACCAGTGCGTCGAATGTCCTGCGGCGGACTCGTATGATTCGACCACGACTGCTGCAAATCCCTATGGCAGCTGTGATTCCAAGGTGTATTCGTCCGCGACGTTCTCAAGCAAGAGCGGGAACTCGTGTTCGTCAGGGGTGACCACGGGCTACAACGGTGGCCATGCCTGCGCCATGTGCCCCAGTGGCTCGAGCTACCAAAAGAGCGTCAGTGGCTATAGCTACGGCGCCTGCTCGACTGTGACCAATAATGCGCCCACCACCTCCACCTGGGCGGTGTTGGCCAGCGGCAGCACCACCGCCAAGTGTGTCAGCGGTGCGACTTTCAACGGCAGCCTGCCTTACGGTTACCAGTGTGTGACATGCCCCGGTGCGCAGAGTTATTACCCGACGACCAGCACGACGTATCCTTACGGCTATTGCGGAACCAGCAGCTCTGCGGCGCCGGGTACGCCGGTGGCGGCTCTGACCACGACCAGCACCAGCAGCGCCACCGCAAGTCCTGCCAGCAACGTCACGGCGCTGGCGGTTCAGGCTACTTGTCGAAATGGCGCTCTGTACAACTTCAAGAACTGGCTGACGAGCTACTCATCATCCACCAGCGGCTCCAGTGCCGGCAGTGCGACGTTGACCAATACAAAGAACACGGCCGGCATCATGGACTATCCCGCGCTGGCATCGACCATCTTGAATGGCGTCCAGATTGCCAATGAAAGTGCCACGACCCGCGGTCAGGCGACGCCGATCTTCTACAGCCTGACGATCACGCCGGCGGGCCTCCTCAGCATGTCTTACGCCGTGAACGGCAGCCCGACGTACACCTCTATCATCAGCAACCAGAGCATCACCGCGTCCAACGGGACGCTGCCGGCGTGGGTGCGCTTCGGCTTCGCCGGCTCCACCGGTGGATCCAGCAATGTGCATGAAGTGCTGTGTTTCAAGGCGGCGCCGGCAGTGCAGTCCGCCAGTTCCGCGGCGGCCAACCAGAAGCCCGCCGGCAAGGTGCAGACAGGGTCCTTCGCCTATTTTGCTTCTTACGCGCAGGTCAACAGCACCTACCTGGGTCATCTGACGGCCAATGCGCTGTCCACCAACAGCGACGGCAGCCTGTCCATCGCCAGCACTCCCACCTGGGATGCGTACTGCGTGCTCACCGGTGCCACGGCGGCTCAATGCGCGACGGGTGTTGCCACCGCCGCCCAGCCCTGGTCGACGGCGGCCACCGGCACCATGTCGCCGCGCGTCATCACCACCTGGAACGGCTCGCAGGGCGTGCCGCTGGAGTGGGCCAGCCTGAACGGAGATCAGCAGGCGGCACTGGCCGTGGGGGATCCGAGCGCGGCACTCAGTGTCGCCGGTAGTGACCGCCTGAACTACCTGCGCGGTGATCGTTCGCAGGAGTCTTCGGCCGCGGCGGCATGTCCGCAGCTCACTGCTTACGGCATGGCCTGTTTCCGTGATCGCAGCAGCGTGCTCGCCGACATCATTGATTCCAGCCCCACCTGGGTGGGGCCGCCGCAATCGCCGTATACCGCCACCTGGGTGGACCGGCTCTACACCACCACTCCGGCCGAGAACAGCGGCACCCAGAACTACACGCAGTTCGAGTCAGCCGAGCAGACCCGCACCAACATCGTCTATGTCGGCGCCAATGACGGCATGCTGCACGGATTCCGCAGCGGCGCCAACACTTCCGCCGGCAGTTTCGATCCCAACGCGGCCAATGATGGCGAGGAGGTCCTGGCGTACATGCCGGGCGCGGTGCTGAACAGCGTGGCGTCGAACAACAGCGCCGGTTGCTCCAACCCCGTGCCGGCGCCGATGGCTGCGACGCTGTCCGTGGTGCAGAACATCCACGGCGTGAGTCCCGCGGCCGGCGGTCAGGCCGCCTGTACGGCGCCATCGCTTGATTATTCGGCGGTCCAGTACGGGCACAACTTCACGGTCGACGCGACCCCGGGTACCGGCGACCTGTTCTACAACGGTGCCTGGCATACCTGGCTGGCCAGCGGCCTGGGAGCCGGGGGGGCTGCCATCTTCGCGCTGGACATCACCGATCCGGTGACAGCAGAGGGTTCCGGCTCCTCTGCCGCCGAGGGTAATGCGGCGACGCTGGTCATGGGTGAGTGGACGCCCGACACACTGAACTGTGTGAACAATCCCACCAGCGGCACCTGCGGCGTCAACCTGGGCAACACCTACGGCACGCCGTTGATCCGTCGTCTCCACGACGGCAAGTGGGCCCTCATCTTCGGCAATGGCTTCGGCAGTGCCTCGGGCGATGCGGGTATCTACGTGATGACCATCAGTGGCACCGGCAGCGGGGTGGTCACCTACACCTACTACCTGTCCACCGGCGTCGGATCAGCCACTGCGCCCAATGGCATTGCCTACGTCACGAGTGCGGACCTCGACCAGGACCACATCACGGACTACATCTATGCCGGTGACCTGCAGGGCAATGTCTGGCGCTTCGACCTGACCAGTCAGTCCGAGGGCAACTGGACGTCCACCACGCCATTCAAGCTGTTCCAGACGCCGAACGGCCAGCCCATCACCACCCAGTTGCAGGTGGCCGCGGGACCTACGGGTGCGGGTGCCGAGACGGTCATGGTGGCCTTCGGCACCGGGCAGCGCACACAGTTCACCAACCTTGCCGGTGCCACCTACCCTTCGTACACGACGACGTCGGGCACGACCACCACGACCACCCCCTACACCCAGGCGCTCTACGGCGTATGGGACTGGAATCTTGCCGGTTGGAACGCCAAGGGCAGCTCGCAGTTCGCCTCGCTGACGGCGACTCAGGCCAGCGGCTATGGTACCGGCAGCTCCTCGGGTGCACCCACGCTGGCACAGAGCAACCTGGCCGCCCAGGCGACTGCATCGGGCACTGATTCCGGCAGCGGCACCGGGGATGTGAATGTCACTCCGAGCACCATCTGCTGGGCGGGCACCAGCGGCTGCACGGGCAGCGGCGCGCAGTTCGGCTGGTATCTCAACCTGCCGAACACCGGGGAGCAGCTGGTGTACAACCCGGAACTGGTGCAGGGCGTGTTCCTTGCGAACACGACCATCCCCGCCAACAACTCGCCGGTCTCCTGCAATATTGCATCGGACACCGGCTACACCTACGCAGTGTCCGTGCTCAACGGCCAGGCTGAGGCGGAATTCTTCACCGGTACCGCGTATTCCAAGTACGCCGACACCACGGCGCTCGCGGAGCAGACCAACTTCACCGGAACCTCATTCCTGGTGACCACCGCCAATGGCGTCGTATGGCTGATCGCGCCAACCACGGCAGCAGGCTCTTCCAACAGCACCAGCACCACCGGTGGTTTTGGCGCGATTGCAGGGAATTTCCCCTCAAACGCGGTGGCCAAACGACTGACCTGGCTGGAATTGCGGTGAGGAGGCGGACCATGAAAGCACTGCGCAGGAACGAGGAGCGTATGCGGTCCTCCGGCTTCACCCTGATCGAGCTGATGGTGACCATCGTCGTGGCCACCATCCTGCTGGGCATCGCGATACCGAGCTATCAGTACGAGATGCGTAAATCGCGGCGCACGGAGGCGAAGAACACACTGCTGGATGCCGCCGCACGGGAAGAGCGCTACTACGCCACGCAGAATGCCTACACGGCCGACACCGGGCAGCTGCAGTACACCACCGGCAGCGGCAGCTTCCCGTATGTCAGCGGCACTTACTATCAGATCGAGCAGATCTACATAACGGCACCCACCGCCTCGACCACAGGGGTCACGCTCGGGGGGTTTGCGGTGGTGGTGTCGCCGGCGCCCGGCAGTCCGCAGTCGGCGGATACGCCCTGCCAGTCCTTCATCGTGGATCAGACCGGCAACACCTGGTCGACCAACGCGCCCAACGACAATCCCGCAAGTCCGACGGGCGCCATCACCACCAGCACCTGCTGGCCCTGATCGGGGCCGGCTGCCCGGGCAACCGCCGGACCGGGACGGTTGCATGGACAAGGATCACTGGCTGGTGTCGCCTCCACAGGCTTCGTCCATGGCCTGCTTGGTACGGACGCGCTCGGCGTCGGCGTCGGAGACGGACATGTACTGCGGGTCGTCGTCCGTCGAACCTGGCTTGCGGATGCGCAGCGCCCTGATCTCTTTGGCGTATTGATCCTTGAGCGCAGCGCACTGCGTGGCACGGGTGGCCGCGAGGTCCTGCGACACCGCCTTCTGTGCTGCGAGCTTGGAGGGATCCGGGGTGTGGTCATTGGTGACCCGGGGTGGGGGCGGTGAAGAATCCTCTTCCGTCGCGAGCTGGCCGTTCTTCATGCTCAGGCCCTTGATCAGCGTGGCCCCCGGGGACCAGACATCGCTGTAGCTCACCTCGCCCTTGGCATCCACTGACTTGTAGACGTCAGCATGGGCGAGGGCGGTGGCGGCCAGGGCGGCAATGGTGAAAATGACGGGACGGCGCATGGCGGACCTCCTTGCAGACCTGCGAGTGTATCGCCACCCACAGTGGTGCAGCGCTTGAACTGCGTCACAGTTGCGGTCCGCTGGCCAGTTTGGTCCATGGAAAAGAAAACCCCGGCTGCCTTGCGGCAGCCGGGGCTGGATGTTGCCGCGCAGCGACGCGCGGTCCAAGGGGTTGTCGTTGTTGGTTAGTGAGTGTAGGCGCGCTCGCCGTGCTCGGAGATGTCCAGTCCTTCACGCTCGGACTCCTCCGACACCCGCAGCCCGATCGTGTACTTCACGATCATGAAGGCGATGAAGGCGACCACTGCGGTCCAGACGATCACGATGCCGACCGCCTTGGCCTGGATCAGCAACTGCGCCAAGATGCCCGGGTAGCCGGACTTCATGGTCACCCAGTCCTGCACCGAGCCGGGGCCGCCCAGAGCGGGCGAGTTGAAGACGCCTGTGGCCAGGGCACCGAAGATGCCGCCCAGGGCGTGGACGCCGAACACATCCAGCGCGTCGTCTACGCGGATCATCTTCTTCAGGCCGGTGACGCCCCAGAAGCACAGCGGGCCGACGAGCAGGCCGATGACGAACGCGCCCGGGATGCCCACATTGCCGGCGGCGGGGGTGATCGCCACCAGGCCGGCGACGGCACCGGAGGCTGCACCCAGCATGGAGGGCTTGCCCTTCATGAGCCACTCGATAGCCAGCCAGGACAGCACGGCACAGGCAGTGGCCAGGTAGGTGTTCATGAACGCCAGGGCGGCGGAGCCGTTGGCCTCCAGTGCTGAACCGGCGTTGAAGCCGAACCAGCCGAACCACAGGATCGAGGCGCCGATCATGGTCATCGTCAGGCTGTGCGGAGTCATGGCCTCCTTGCCCAGGCCGACGCGCTTGCCCAGCAGGATGGCGCCGACCAGGCCCGCCACACCCGAGTTGATGTGCACGACGGTGCCGCCGGCGAAGTCCAGCGCGCCCATCTGCCAGATGTAGCCGGCGAGCGCATTCTGCGTGTCTGTGTCACTGGCTTTGGCGTACGCATCCGGACCCTGCCAGAACCACACCATGTGGGCCACGGGGCAGTAGGCGAAGGTGAACCAGATGACCATGAACAGCAGCGCGGCGGAGAATTTCATCCGCTCCACCAGCGCGCCCAGGATCAGGCAGCAGGTGATGGCGGCGAAGGTCGCCTGGAACGCGACGTACACCAGCTCGTACAGTGGCGTCGCCTTGTCAAAGGTGGCCGCCATGGAGAAGCTGCCGTCGACCGGATTGAAAGTTCCGTTCAGGAACAATCGACTGAAACCGCCGAAGAAGGCGTTGCCCGTGGTAAAGGCCAGCGAGTAGCCGTAGACGCACCACAGCACGCTGATCAGGGAGAAACCCACGAACACCTGCATCAGCACCGACAGCATGTTCTTTTCGCGCACCAGGCCGCCGTAGAACAGCGCCAGCGCCGGCACGGACATTAACAGCACCAGCGCGGTGGAGGTCAGCATCCACGCGGTGTCACCCTTGTTGGGTGTCGGGGCCGCCGCCGCGGCGGCGGCCGGCGCGGAACTGGCCGCGGCCGCTGGCGCGCTGCCAGCGGCTGGAGCCGAGGCCGGCGCCGAGCTGGCCTGCGTTGCGGCGGCCGGTGCGGAACTGTCCGCGTGGCTTACCTGCGGAGCGCAGGTAAGCGCCGCCAGGCCCAGAGTGGCCACGGCCATTAACATGGCCGATCGCCTGGTGACGGCGCGGAGCAGGGATTTCAGGGGGACCGCGGCGGGCCGTGACGGCCTGCGATCGGGCGGCGGGGACTTCGGAGCGGTGAGCATGTTCTCTCCCTTCAGCTTGGTGTTCGTCGGCAACTGGCCTAATCCAGCGATTCACATCAATTAAGCCAGCAGACGCCGCGCCTCATGCGCGGGTATGCTTTGCGGCAGCGCGCAGCAACGGTGCAGAATCCGTGCCATGGTGGATTTTTCAATAAATCCAGAGGGTTGTAGGACTTCGGCGACGACAATTGCACCATGATGGACGCCAGGACCGGGTCTGCGCATCAATCTGGGGCAGTGCTTGATGGCACAGCCCGATACCGGGCACTTAGGTTCGGAAGGACGCAAGTAATGGAACACTTTTCTCTCGATGACATCGCCCGCCGGCTGTTCGAGTCCGTACCGCAGAGCCTGCACGGCATGCGGCAGGACCTGGAAGCCAACTTCCGGGTGGTATTGCACAACACCCTGGGAAAGCTCGACGTCGTCACCCGTGACGAGTTCGATGTCCAGACCAAGGTGCTGGAGCGCACCCGCGCCCGTGTCACCGAGCTTGAAGCCCAGGTGGCAGCGCTGGAACAGAAACTGCCCTCTGCGTGAAGGCTTGAGCCATGCGAACGGGGCTTGCCGCCATCGGTTGCCGCGGGCAGCTGGGGCTCGTGGCTCCACGGGTGCGGGTCGAAGTTCACCTGGGTGCGGGTCTGCCGTCTTTCGGGATCGTGGGTCTGCCGGCGACGGCCGTGCGGGAAAGCAAGGACCGGGTCCGGGCCGCTCTGGCGAGCCTGGGGTTCGAGTTTCCCGCCGGCCGCATCACCGTCAGCCTGGCGCCGGCGGACCTGCCCAAGGAAGGCGGGCGCTTTGATCTGCCGATTGCCCTGGGGATCCTGCTGGCCTCGGGCCAGGTCACACCCGTGGGCGAGGGCTTCGAGGTGATCGCAGCGGGCGAGTTCTACGGCGAGCTCAGCCTGAATGGCGACCTGCTGCCGGTGCGGGGGCTGGTGCCGGCGGCGGCGCAGGCCGCGCGCGAGCAACGCGCCATGGTGGTGCCGGCGGCCAATCTCGCCGAGGCAGGCGTGGTACGGCACCCGCGGGTTCGCGGCGCCTGCAGCCTGCGTGATGTGTGCGGGTGGCTGGAAGCGCGGGACGATGCTTCCGGCACGACGCGGGCGCCCGCCGTGACCTGCAGTGAGGAGCCGGTACAGGCCGCCGATCTTGCCGAAGTGCGCGGACAGCTCCTGCCCAAGCGCGCGCTGCTGGTCGCCGCCGCAGGCGGGCACTCGATCCTGATGAGCGGCCCACCGGGTTCGGGCAAGACCATGCTGGCACAGCGCCTGGCCGGGTTGCTGCCGCCGCTGACGACAGATGAGGCTCTGGAAGTCGCCGCCATTGCCTCAGTGAGTTCCACCGGCTTTGATCCACGCGCCTTCGGCGTGCGGCCCTTCCGCGCGCCGCATCATTCAGCTTCAGCGCCCGCCCTGGTGGGAGGCGGCGCACTCGCCCGCCCCGGCGAGGTCAGCCTGGCGCATCGCGGCGTGCTGTTTCTCGATGAACTGCCGGAGTTCGGCCGAAGCTCGCTCGAAACCCTGAGAGAACCGCTGGAGAACGTGTGGGTTTACGTATAAGGCGATACCCCCCTTTCGCAGAATCAATCAGTTGCGCAGGGGCTGAACGCCAAAAGATGATGCTGACTTACCCCATAAGGCGAGATTTTCGCTATGAATTTACGCATAAATCGAGATTTTACATTAGCCCATCTGATTAGCCTTTAGAATCAATAGGATGTATTTCTACAGGATTGACTCACTAAAGAAGCTTTGTGAAATGGCCGACTCCGGTTACCTGCGGGCGCGACGCATCTTTCCCCAGGTTGAATCTACAGTGCCTCATCACCAACTCGAAAATGCACTGAACTTAGCCAACCCCGGCACGGGCGTATTCAGACTGTCAATGTGGCAGTCTTTAGATGCGGCCATCCTGGATCACTCTCGCATAACGAAACCATACTGCAGTCAGT
>DAIDKA010000059.1 GCA_027451085.1 Gammaproteobacteria bacterium | reverse complement strand
GCGGCACAGCTGCGCCAGGGGTTGGTAGACCTCAGCAGACAGGGTGCGGCAGTGCTGGTGGTGTCCGAAGACCTCGAGGAACTGCTGGAGATCTGCGACCGTATTGCCGTGATCCATGACGGCAGGCTGTCACCAGCCCGTCCTCGCGGCGCCATCGATCTGGGGCAACTTGGCCTCGCCATGACCGGCACGGCCGGCACCGGCCCGGATGCCGGCTCCGGGACGCAGTGATGCTGCGAATCGGGCTTGAAAGGCGTGCGGAGCCGCAACGCGCCATGGTGCTGGGAGCGCCGCTGCTGGCGCTGGCGCTGACCTTGCTGCTGGGCGTGCCGCTGCTCTTGCTGGCCGGCCTGAGTCCCATGGCCACGCTGCGCATTTTCTTCCTCGAGCCGCTGAACTCGGCCAATGGCCTCTCGGAGTGGCTGCTCAAGGCCTCGCCGCTGGTGCTGATCGGCCTCGGCCTCGCCGTGTGCTACCGCGCCAATGTCTGGAACATCGGTGCCGAGGGCATGTTCACGGCCGGCGCGATCTGCGCGGGGTGGCTCGGGCTGCGCTACGGCGACGGTGTCCACCCCTGGGTGTTGGCCGCCATGATGGTCGCGGGTGTCCTTGGTGGAATGGCCTGGGCCGCGATTCCGGCCTTTCTGAAGGTTTTCGCCAACACCAGCGAGATCCTCGTGAGCCTGATGCTCAACTACGTGGCGCAGCTGCTGCTGGCATGGCTGGTGAACGGACCGATGCAGGACCCGCAGGGCATGAACCTGCCTCAGACCGCACTGTTCGGACCGTCAGCGACGTTCTCTGCGCTGCTTCCCGGGTTGCGACTGAACGCCTCCATCTTCATCACTGCTGCTTGCGTGGTGCTTGGCTGGCTGCTGTTGCAGCGCAGCTTCCTCGGGTTCCGTCTCAGTGTCGTAGGCCTGCAGCCGGCCGCCGCCCGTTATGCGGGCTATTCGCGCAACCGCATCACCTGGTTCGCGCTGCTGGTGAGCGGCGCCACGGCGGGCCTGGCCGGGATGATGGAGGCAGCCGGTCCGCTCGGCCAGCTGACGGCGTCCATCTCTCCGGGCTACGGTTTTGCTGCCATCATCGTCGCCTTCGTGGGGCGGTTGCATCCGGTCGGGGTGGTGCTCGGCGGCCTGCTGCTGTCTGTGCTGTACCTGGGGGGCGAGGCGGTACAAATGACGCTGAACGTGCCGGCGGCTCTGTCCCACTGTTTCCAGGGCATCCTGCTGTTCTTCCTGCTGGGGGCCGATGTGCTCATCGGTCACCGCATCGTGTTGCGGAGGTCCTGAAGTGGAACATCTGCTGGTACCTTTGCTCAGCGGCATGCTGGTTGCCGCCACGCCCCTGATCCTGGCCGGTCTGGGCGAACTGGTCACCGAGCGCTCCGGAGTTCTGAACCTGGGGGTGGAGGGCATGATGCTGGCTGGAGCCGTCACGGCCTTTGGTGTTGCCGTCGCCGGCTTCCCGGCATGGGTTGCGGCCCTCGCAGCGGTCGCCTCCGGGCTGACAGCAGCGGCGCTGTTTGCGCTGCTGGCGCTGGGTCTGGCGGTCAATCAGTATGCCGCCGGCCTGGCGCTCACCATCCTGGGTTCCGGGGTGGCCGCGCTGACCGGCAGGCACTTCGCGGGCAGCACGGTGTCCTTGATTCCCAGGCTGCATCTGGCCGGCGCGTCGTCGTTGCCACTGGGCCAGGTATTGCTCGGCCAGGATCCCATGGTGTATCTGGCACTGCTGCTCGCGGGGTTGGTATGGTGGTTCCTCTACCGCACCCGCGCGGGCCTGGTGGTGCGGGCGGTTGGCGAGGATCCACATGCAGCACTGGCCATCGGCTACCCGGTGCTGCGCATCCGCTGGTTCGCAACCCTGTTCGGGGGGGGCATGGCGGGGCTGGGTGGTGCCTATCTGTCGCTCGCCTATACCCCGCTGTGGGTCGAGGATATGACGGCGGGCCGGGGCTGGATCTCCCTGGTCCTGGTGGTGTTCGCAGGCTGGCGTCCATGGCGGCTGGTGTTCGGCGCGTGGCTGTTCGGCGGCGTCACCGTGGCGCAGCTGTTCGTGCAGACGTTCGGGCTGCGCCTGCCCTCGGAGGTGCTGAGCGCGCTGCCCTACGTTGCCACGATCGTGGTGCTGGTGGCGATGTCGCGCAACCCCGCGTCGCTGCGGATCAACGCGCCGGTGTCGCTGGCGCAGCCGTTCATGCAGGAGCATTGAATGAGCACGGAAACAGGCTACCTTGGCACGTTGCTGCATGCCCCGCAGCGGGACAGACTGGAATGTCTGCCTGGCGCGCTGCTGGTTGCGGGTGCGGACGGGGCCATTACGGCGGTGCATCCGGCCGGGTCACCTCAGGCGGCCCAGGAGACCTCGCGGCTTGAGGCGCTGGAAGCGCTGGTGCGGCTCGGGCCGGGACAATACCTGCTGCCGGGATTTGTGGACCTGCATGTGCACGCGCCGCAATGGCCGCAGCTGGGCGAGGCCCTGGATCTGCCGCTGGAAGACTGGCTGCAGCGCTACACCTTCCCGCTGGAGGCGCGCTATGCGGACGCGCAGTTCGCGCGCCTGCAGTACGAGTCGCTGGTGGACGGCCTGCTGGCCAATGGCACCACCACGGTGATGTACTTCGGCACCATCCACCTCGCCGCGACCAGGATTCTTGCCGACATCTGCCTGAGACGTTCGCAGCGTGCCCTGATCGGGCGGGTGGCGATGGATGACCCGGACCAGTGCCCCGACATCTACCGTGATGTCTGCGCCGAGGTTGCGGAGCGGGAGACGCGGGAGTTCATTGACTACGTCCGTGGCATGCCGGGCAACGAGGGCGGACTCATCCATCCGGTCATCACCCCGCGCTTCATTCCATCCTGCACCGACGATTTGCTTGTCCGGCTGGGGGCGCTTGCGCGTGAGACCGGCTGCCACGTGCAGACACACTGTTCCGAGAGCGACTGGGAGCATGGCTACGTCCTGCAGCGCTGCGGGTGCAGCGATGCAGCCGCGCTCGATGGTTTCGGGTTGCTGCACAGGCGTACGGTGCTGGCGCATGGCAACTTCATCAGCGATGAGGATGCTGCAATCCTGCGCGCGCGCGGTGCCGCTGTCGCGCATTGCCCGCTCTCCAATGTCTATTTTTCGGATGCGGTGTTTCCGCTGCGACGGATGCTGGAGCAGGGCCTGAACGTCGGCCTGGGCACGGACGTCGCCGGCGGCGCCAGTCCTTCCATCCTGGAGAACGCCCGCCAGGCTGTGATCGTCTCGCGCATGCTGGAAAACGGTGTCGACCCGCGTCAGCCGCGTGCGCAGCGGCGCCGGCCGGGCACGCGGATCGACGCGTTGACGGCATTCTGGCTGGCGACGACGGGGGGCGGCGTCGCGCTCGACCTGCCCATCGGGCAGTTCACTCCCGGCTACCAGTTTGATGCCGTCGTCGTCGATGCGAGCGCCGCCGCTGGCAACTTGCGGATAGACGCGAACGATGCGCCATCAACGGTGCTGCAGAAAATCATCTACGGCGCCGGTCGCGCCAACATCCACAAGGTGTGGGTGGCCAACCACCAGGTCCATGGCCCGGTCTAGTCCGCGGCAGATGCCGTCTGCGAGCGTCCTGCCGGGCGTCACAGCCCTGGAGATGCCGGAAACACGCCTGACATGGGGACAAAACCCGGCAAGCGCTTGACCCGGTCGGTCCAACGCGCGATGGCCGGCCACGGCAGCCGGTCGATGCCGCCTTCGCCGCTGAGCATCACCCAGGGGAAACAGGCGACATCGGCAACGCCAGGCGCCTCACCCGCCAGCCAGCCGCGGCCGGCCTGCTCCGTGAACCACAGGTGCTCATCCAGCACACGCAGCAGGCTGCGGGCCTTGCTGCGCAGTGCACCGATGTCTGCTTGTTCCTGCATCAGGTCGTGGTTGCGCGCGGCGCTGATGATCCCGGACAGACGGGTGGCGAATTCCAGCCACCGCGCGGTCCGACCCAGTGCCTGGACGTCATTGCGCGGATACCACTGGTCGGGTACGCCCGGGCGGCTGGCCAGGTACACCAGGATGGCGTTCGACTCGCACAGGACGAATCCAGAATCGTCCAGCACCGGCACCTGTCCGTGCGGGTTGAGGGCGAGAAACCACGCTGTGCGGTTCTCCCGGATGGGATGCAGGTCCACGGGGACGCGCTCGTATTGCTCTCCCAGCAAGGACAGGAGCAGCCGTACCTTGTAGCAGTTGCCCGAGAGTTCATGGTCGTAGAGCCGGATCAAGCGGTGGCTCCGCCGCCGGTGGCAGCAGCGGCGCGGCGCTCGGCCTCGTCGCGGACCGTGCCCATCGCAGCATTGTGGCGCCGCAGCCGGGCCAGCCGTGCTGTCTCCTCGACCGTCGTGTGGAGCGCGCCGTGGATCACGGTTTGAAAATCTGTCACCGGCTGCAGCAGGAAGGTCACGAGCGCGGCGTGATCCGGGTTGCCGGCACTCAGGCAGTACGCATCTTTGCTCCATACCGCCAGGCGCGATGCGGTGCTGTCCACGGGGTAACCATCAAGGAGTGTCTCCCGCACCGCGTAGAGCGGCGCATCGACAAAGATGCTGCGCGTGGAGTCCAGCACATGGGCCACCCGGGTGGGGGCGGTCGGGGACTCGCCTTGTGCCAGGTTCACCCAGATGAAGCCGTCGTGCTCCACGGCGGCGAACACCCGCACGCGCACGGTGCTGGCTGGCTTCTGGCCTGGATGTGCGGGAATCAGCGTGCATTGTCCGCTCACGCTTGCGAAACGCCAGGCATGGTACCGGCAGCGCAGCTCCTCGCCCTCGCAGCTGCCGAGGGTCAGGCGCACACCACGATGCGGGCAACGATTCTCCCAGGCGTTGATGGCACCCGAGTCACTGCGCCATACAGCCAGCTCCTGTCCCAGCAGCAGGTAGTGGCCCACGTGGCGGCGCGGCACCTCCGTGCCGCGGGCTACGGCAAACCATCGGTTCATGCCGGCGCCTGCGGGATGGCGCCGAAGCGCACGCCGAGCTGGCTCAGCCAGCGACGGTAGTGTGCGGACGAGGAGTCCGCCCGCACGGAGATCTCCGCCTTCGCGTCCAGCGGCAGTCGCTTGGGCAGCTGGTTTTCCAGGATCGGGCGGTCCTGGCCGAAGATCAGCTGCTGGAAGCCGCGCACCGATTTCTCGTTCACATCGTGCGGCGGATAGGACATGAAGGAATGTGCCACGCAGCTTTCCTCGCTCACCGGCTGCAGCAGCAGCGCAATGAGGTCCATGCGCGTGCGATCCACTGGATTGGCCTTGTACAGCACGACGATGTAGGGGCGGTGCACCTCATAGATGTAGTCAACCTCGTAACCCGAGGTGTCCGCAGGCGAGGGCCTCGGCTGATAGACGCGGCATCCGGTGGCGCGGATGCCACCGCCCTCGCGCGGACCTACGGTGTAAGGTTTGATGTCGGTGTGCGGTTCCTCACCCAGATAGCCCTGGTGAACGTAGCCCAGATGACCGAGGTCCAGGAAGTTCTCCACCGCCCGCAGTCCGGAGGCGGCCACGGCCATCGATCCCCCTGTCACCGGGATGCGGTCCGGCTCATCGGCAGCTGCGAACTTGACGATGTCCCGCACAGGCGCGCCGAGGCAGGCCCAGACGAAGCCGTAGCGGGTGTCGAGATGTGGCAGTGCATGTGGGCCGCTGCACGCGTCGATCGCACCGTCCGCCCGGAGCGTAACCGTCAGGGGCCGGCCCAGCAGGCCCGTGTCCAGCCGTCTGCCGTGGCGCAGTGCAGCCAGTTCCGCCACCGGGTGCCAGTCATCCCACAGCACCGGTTCGATCCTGCCCGGATTCGGGATGCTCACGCGGGCGGCCGCGCAGCAAGCGCGTCGATCTGCTGCAGCCAGCGATGCTTCGAAGGATCATCGAGGAATGAGGCCTCGATGGAGTTGCGTGCCAGCGTCACGACCTGAGCGCGTGAAAGCTGCAGCGCGTCGGTGACAGCGCGGAAGTTGTCCAGCAGGTATCCGCCGAAGTACGCCGGGTCGTCGGAGTTGACGGTGACGCAGACACCGCGTTCGAGCAGGCGCTTGAGATTGTGTTGCCCCATGTCGCTGAAAATCTGCAGTCTGACGTTTGAAAGCGGGCATACCGTCAGCGGGATACGCTCCCGGACCAGTCGCTCCATCAGCGCCGGGTCTTCCTCGCTGCGCACGCCGTGATCGATGCGCCGGACCCGCAGCAGGTCGAGCGTTTCGCTCACGTACCCGGGCGGGCCTTCCTCGCCGGCGTGCGCCACGGCCAGCAGCCCCTGGGCCCGCGCGCGCTCGAACACCGTGGCGAACTTTGACGGTGGATGCCCGAGTTCAGAGGAGTCCAGACCCACGCCGGCTATGCCGGCTTTCAATTGCAGCGCCTCATCCAGAGTATGCATCGCGTCCTCGGCGCTCAGATGGCGCAGGAAACAGAGGATCAACCGGTGAGTGGTGCCGTTCTGCGCGCGTGCCTCCCGCAGTGCATCACCGATGCCCTCGAGCACGGACGCGAGCGGCACGCCGCGCGCCGTGTGGGTCTGGGGATCAAAGAAGATCTCCGTGTGCACGATGCCGTCGGCATGAGCACGTTCCATGTAGGCGCGGGTGAGGGCGTGGAAATCGGCGGCATCGCGCAGCACGCCGGCGCCGGCGTAATAGATGTCCAGGAACGACTGCAGGTCCGAGAAGTCATATGCCGCGCGCAATGCATTGACGTCGGCATACGGCAGCCTGATGCCGTGTTTTTCCGCCAGGCTGAAGGCGAGTTCAGGCTCGAGCGTACCCTCGATGTGCACATGCAGTTCTGATTTCGGCAACGCCCTGAGGAATTCTTCCATATGCGTTCCACTGTATATCAAATGATCATCGTGGTGATTGCAACCGCTGTGCCATTGTCGTTAGCATCAAACGATGGGTCAGCTGACAACACACGTTCTCGATGTCAGCGCCGGCAGTCCGGCGCGCGGTGTGCTCATCGAGGTCCATGCCGCCGGCGTTCCGGTTGCAACCTTTTCAACCGGGCACGACGGACGGGTGTCGCAGCCGCTGCTGTCCGGCCCGGTGTTCGTCCAGGGCCGCTATGTGCTCACCTATCATCTTGGCCGCTACTTCCGTGAACGCGGGGTCGTCCTGCCGGAGCCCGCGTTCCTGGAACAGGTGGAGGTTCACATCGGTATCGCCGATCCAGCGGCACACTACCATGTGCCGCTGATCATCACTCCCTGGAGCTACTCGGTATACCGGGGCGGGTGACCATGTCCAGGCACAGCAGGGAACATCAGGGTGCGGTCCGGTTTCTGCTCGATGGTCAATTGGTGTGCGAGCGCGCCGTACCCTGCACCATGACGGTGCTGGAATACCTGCGGGAGATCAGGCATCGCACCGGCACAAAAGAGGGCTGCGCGGAAGGGGACTGCGGCGCTTGCACCGTGGTGCTGGGGGAACTCGCCGCCGATGGCAGCCGCATCGAATACCGGGCGATCAACTCCTGCATCCGGTTCCTGCCCACCATCGATGGTCAGGAACTGCTTACCGTCGAGAGTCTGCAGGACCCGGACGGTGCCCTGCATCCGGTACAGCAGGCGATGGTGGATTGCCATGGGTCACAATGCGGCTTCTGCACCCCTGGTTTCGTCATGTCGTTGTTTGCGCTGTATCTGGACGACCCGCATCCGGCGCGCGAACAGGTGACGCAGGCGCTGTCGGGCAACCTCTGCCGTTGTACCGGCTACCGCCCCATCATCGAGGCCGGCCTGAGGATGGGTGACTATCCACGGCCCGCCCGCTGGCACCGGGACGCACCCACGGACCCGCAACGCGTGGCTGCACTGCAGGGCCTGCGAAGGCAGGAGCCGTTGCGTCTGCAGGGTTTCTTTGCCCCGCACACCGTGGATGAGCTGGCGGCCGCCTTGACTGACGCTCCCGGAGCGCAGCTTCTTGCCGGCGGCACCGACGTCGGCCTGTGGGTCACCAAACAACTGCGTGAACTGCCGGACCTGATTTATGTCAGTGCCGTGGAGGAACTGCGGCAGGTGCGCCGCGACGACACCGGCATACGCATCGGCGCGGCGGTGACGCTGGCCGAGGCCTGGCGCGTGCTGGCCGGCGCATGGTCCGGGCTCGCGCAGATGGCCCGGCGCTTTGCGTCACCTCCGATACGCAACTCCGGCACGCTCTGCGGCAACCTCGCCAATGGTTCGCCCATAGGTGATGGCCTGCCGGTGCTCATTGCGCTCGGCGCGCAGATCGAACTGCGGTCAGGCGCGCAGACCCGGTGGTTGTCGCTGGAGCAGTGGTACCTCGGCTACCAGAAGAAGGACCTGCGTCCCGGCGAGTTTCTGGTGTCCGTGCAGGTTCCGCCGCCGGACCCGCGAACCTGGGTCGCTGCCTACAAGCTGTCCAAGCGCAGCGACCAGGACATCTCCGCCGTGGCCCTGGGAGCCGCGCTGCGGGTTGAGGCCGGTGTGGTGAGGGAGGTCCGCCTGGCCTTCGGCGGTATGGCCGGCATTGCGCGCCGCGCGGAGGCGGCTGAGAAGGCACTGACCGGAGCGGCCTGGACTGCGTCGGCGGCCGAGGCGGCGGCCCTGGCGCTGAGGCAGGACTTCCAGCCGCTGGGCGATATGCGCGCGAGCAGCGCCTATCGCCTGGAAGCCGCGGGAAACCTGCTGCGGCGCCTTTACGTGGAACATTCGGGCGCCGGTCCGGTGCGCGTCGATGCGCTCGGACCGGTGTGAGGGCGGATGAGCAGCGCACCCCGGCATGAAAGCGCCCACCTGCACGTCAGCGGCCGTGCGCATTACGCTGATGACATTGCGCTGCCATCGGGCACGCTGCATGCCGCATTCGGCAAGAGCGGCATTGCTCACGGCCGTATTGTGCGGCTCGACCTGGCGCCGGTGATCACGCTGCCGGGGGTGGTGGTGGCCACGGCCGACGATGTCCCGGGTGACAACAACTACAGCGGATCGGCGCACGATGACCCCATCTTCGCGCAGGACCGGGTGCAGTACGCGGGCCAGCCGCTGTTCGCGGTGGCGGCAGCCACTCATGCCGCGGCGCGGCGTGCCGCCCGTCTTGTCCGCATCGAATGCGAGCCCCTTGCGGCGCTGCTGGACATCCGCGCCGCCCTCGCGGCAGGCAGCTACGTGCTGCCTTCGCGCAGCCTGACGCGCGGCTGTCCGCGCGAGGTGCTGGAACGGGCGCCATACCGCCTGTCAGGCACGGTGGTCCTGGGCGGGCAGGACCATTTCTATCTTGAGGGCCAGATCGCCATCGCAGTTCCACAGGAGGACGGTGGCATGCTGGTGCACAGTTCCACCCAGCACCCGTCCGAGGTGCAACATGTGGTGGCGCACGCGCTCGGCAGGCCGTTGCACCTGGTGACAGTGCAGTGCCGCCGCATGGGCGGCGGCTTCGGTGGCAAGGAGACGCAGCCGGCACTGATCGCCTCCGCGGCCGCGGTGCTGGCGCACAAGGCCGGGCGCCCGGTGAAGCTGCGGTTGGACCGCGATGACGACATGCTCATGACAGGCAAACGTCATGACTTCCTGGCCGACTACGAGGTCGGTTTTGACGCTGACGGCCGTATCCTGGCGCTGACCGTGATGCTGGCCTCGCGCTGTGGTTATTCCGCCGATCTGTCCGGTCCGGTGAATGACCGGGCGGTGCTGCACATCGACAACGCCTACTGGCTGGAGCACGTCGAGGTCGTCTCGCACCGCTGTCGGACCCACACGGTGTCCAATACGGCCTTCCGCGGCTTTGGCGCGCCCCAGGGCATGGTGGTCATCGAACAGGTGCTGGACGAGGTGGCGCGACGACTGAGGCTGGACCCCCTGGCGGTGCGCCGGCGCAATCTGTACGGCAGCAAAGAGCGCAACGTCACCCCTTACGGGCAGGTGGTGGAGGGCAACCTGCTGCAGCCCATTATCGATGAAGTTGCGCGCAGCAGTGATTATGCCGGGCGCCGCGAGCGCATCGCCGCCTGGAACGCGACCGGGCCCGTGATCCGGCGCGGGATCGCGCTCTCGCCGGTGAAGTTTGGAATCTCCTTCACGGCCACGCAGTTCAATCAGGCCGGAGCGCTGGTCAATGTCTATACCGACGGCACCGTGCTGCTGAATCATGGCGGCACGGAAATGGGCCAGGGGCTGTTCACCAAGGTGGCCCAGGTGGTTGCGCGCGAGCTCGGCCTGCCGCTGTCCGCCGTCCGTGTCTCCGCCACCGACACCTCCGTGGTGCCCAACACCTCCGCGACCGCTGCTTCGTCCGGTTCGGATCTGAACGGCAAGGCCGCGCAGGCCGCCGCGTGCGCCATCCGCGAGCGCCTCGCCCGGTTCGCGGGATTGACTTTCGGTGTTGCCGCCGAGCAGGTGCGGTTCCACGACGGGCAGGTGCGCGCGGGTGACACGGTGCTCGGTTTTGGTGAACTGGCAGACCGTGCCCATCGCGCGCGCGTTCCCCTGTCCTCGACGGGGTACTACCGTACGCCGCGCATCGAGTGGAACAACACAGCCATGAGCGGGCGGCCGTTTTTCTACTTCGCCTATGGCGCCGCCGTCAGCGAGGTCGCTGTCGACACCCTGACCGGTGAATTCAGGCTGCTGAACGTGGACATTCTCCATGACGTCGGCTGTTCCTTGAACGAAGCCATAGACATGGGTCAGATCGAAGGTGGATTCCTGCAGGGCGTGGGTTGGCTCACCAGCGAGGAGCTGTGGTGGGACGCACAGGGGTGCCTGCGCACGCATGCGCCCTCCACCTACAAGATTCCGACCGCGAGTGACTGGCCGCAACGGGCCACGGTACGCCTGTTTGAGGGTCATCCAAATCACGAGGACACCATTTATCAGTCCAAGGCCGTGGGCGAACCACCCTTCATGCTTGCGATCTCGGTGCTGCTGGCCATCAAGGATGCGGTCGCGAGCTGCGGGGACGGCGCGGCGGGGATGGACTTGTGCGCTCCTGCGACCCCGGAGGCCGTGCTGCGCGCCATCCGCAGCCTGCAGTCGTCCGCGTCCGGGTCAGGGTTCACATGAAGGCGCTGTTGCCGCGTGAATGGCTTGGGGGCGTCATCACCCGCCTGCAGCGCGAGCCGGCCGTGGTGCGTGTGGTGCTGGCTGAAGCGCGCGGTTCGGTACCGCGCGAACCCGGGGCCTGCATGCTGGTGAGCGTGCAGGGTGTTGATGGAACCATTGGCGGCGGGCAGCTGGAATGGGACGCCATCGCGGTCGCGCACGAGCTGCTGGCGGCGGTGGCACCAGCCGCCCGGTTTGTGACCAGGGTACTGGGCGTGGACCTGGGGCAGTGCTGCGGCGGGGTGGCCGGGCTGTGGCTGGACTGCTTCACGGCCGCGGACCTGCCCTGGCTTGAGGCGGCCGCGGCAGCGATGATTCCGAGCGTGCTGGTCAGTCAGATCGCGGCGGGTGGTGTCATCCGCCGCCTCGTGCCGGCGTCGGACCGGAGCGGCAGCATAGGCGTACTGCGGGACGAGGAGCGCGGTGTCACCCTCAATGAGCGGCTGGACGATTGCCGCCCGGCTGTGTGGCTGTTCGGGGCAGGGCACGTGGGCCGGCAGCTGGCCCGTATCCTGGTGGAGCTGCCGCTGCAACTGACCTGGGTGGATCCACGCCCGCTGCAGTTCCCGACCGGATTCCGTGGCGCACGGCTGCTGGAGCTTGAACGGCCCGTGGACGCGGTCGCGGCCGCACCGCAGGGGACTCATTTCGTGATCATGACGCACAGCCATCCGCTGGACTATGAACTGTGCCGCGCTGTGCTCCTGCGCGCGGATGCCGCCTGGACCGGCCTCATCGGATCGGCCAGCAAGGCGGCGCGTTTCCGCTCGCGGCTGCGGCGCGACGGCCTGGACGGTGAAGCCATTGCGCGCCTGGTGTGCCCGGTCGGCGTGGCAGGCATCGACAGCAAATGGCCGGCGGCCATCGCGGTGTCGGTCGCCGCCCAGTTGCTGCAGCTGTCTGCACTCGCCGCCGTGGAAGAGGCCTGCGTGGCCACGCGCTCGTTGGTCGGCGCCGGGGTCCAGGTTGCCGGGTGTGTGCCGGACCAGTGCGGTGGCTGCGGACTCGGTGCGGCGCGCCTGCCGGCAGGCCTGTCATGAGTGCCTATCTGCTGGACTGGTTCAGTCTGCTGGTGCGCTGGGCCCACATCGTCACGGGCATCGCCTGGATCGGCTCGTCCTTCTATTTCGTCTTCCTCGACAACAGCCTGACGCGCCCGACCGACCCTGAACTGCGGGCCAAGGGCGTGGACGGCGAGCTGTGGGCCGT
>DAIDKA010000058.1 GCA_027451085.1 Gammaproteobacteria bacterium | reverse complement strand
CGCCGCCACGCGGGCAAGCTGGTGCTGGAGGCACGTGTGGCGCCGCAACGCCCGATTTGCTAACCTGTCCGCCCGTCGAGCCTGCATGTCCGCGGGCCAGCACATACTCTTTCCTCGGGCGACGGGATCCCCTGCATACATGAGCCGTTTTGTGTTCGTAACCGGCGGTGTCGTTTCCTCTTTGGGGAAAGGCATTTCCGCTGCTTCTCTCGGAGCCATTCTCGAGGCCCGGGGACTTACCATCTCGATGGTCAAGCTGGATCCCTACATCAATGTGGACCCGGGCACCATGAGCCCGTTCCAGCACGGTGAAGTCTTCGTCACCCAGGACGGCACCGAGACCGATCTCGACCTCGGGCACTACGAGCGCTTCGTGCGCACGATCACCGGCCGGCACAGCAATTTCACCACGGGTCGCATCTACGAGCGTGTGATCGCCAAGGAACGCCGGGGTGACTACCTCGGCGCCACGGTGCAGGTCATCCCGCACATCACGGACGAGATCAAGCGCAGCATCAAGCTCGGTGCCAACGAGGCCGACGTGTGCATGGTCGAGATCGGCGGCACCGTGGGCGACATCGAGTCGCTGCCGTTCCTGGAGGCCATCCGCCAGCTGAGCGTGGAGCTCGGGCGCAGCAACTGCGTGTTCATGCACCTGACCCTGGTGCCCGTGGTGGGCAGCCTGGAGTCCGGCGAGATCAAGACCAAGCCGACGCAGCATTCAGTCAAGGAGCTGCGCGGCATCGGCATCCAGCCCGACGTGCTGCTGTGCCGCTGCAAGCACCCGCTGCCGGAGGAACAGCGCCGCAAGATTGCGCTGTTCACCAATGTCGAGGAGCGCGCGGTGATCTCCGCGCTGGATGCCGATGACATCTACAAGATCCCGCAGCTGCTGAAGGACCAGGGCCTGGACGATATCGTCGTCAGCAAGCTGGGCCTGTCGGTGCCGCCGACGGACCTGGCCGAGTGGCGCCAGGTGGTGGCGGCCAAGGCCAATCCCGACGGCCAGGTCGATATCGCCATGGTCGGCAAGTACGTGCAGAGCCGGGATTCGTACATCTCGCTCAACGAAGCCCTGGTGCACGGCGGACTCAAGACCCGCACGCGGGTGAACATCCATTACATCGAGTCGACCGACCTCGAACAGCACGGCACGCATGCGCTGCAGCGCATGGACGCGATCCTGGTGCCCGGCGGCTTCGGCGAGCGCGGCGTCGAGGGCAAGATCGCCGCTGTGCGCCATGCGCGCGAGAACGGCATTCCGTACCTGGGCCTGTGCCTGGGGATGCAGATCGCGGTCATCGAGTACGGCCGCAACGTGCTCGGTCTGGCCGATGCCAACAGCACCGAGTTCAACCGCGCCACGCCCCATCCGGTGATCGCCATGATCACCGAGTGGCAGGATGGCGTGCACGGTTCGCAGCGCCGTGACGACCGCTCCAACCTGGGCGGCACCATGCGCTTGGGCGCGCAGGAGGTGCTGCTGGGGGCAGGCACGCGCGCGCGCGAACTGTGGGGGCGGGATGCCATTTTCGAGCGCCACCGCCACCGCTACGAGTTCAACAACGGCTACCTCGACCGTTACCGCCAGGCGGGCATGCAGTTCGCCGGATTCTCGCGTGATGAACTGGTGGAGATCGTGGAGCTGCCGGCGCATCCGTGGTTCATGGCGACGCAGTTCCACCCCGAATTCACCTCCACGCCGCGCGACGGGCACCCGCTGTTCACCGGTTTCATCCGCGCCGCGCGCGCACACCGCGCCGCGCAGCTGCCGGCCGCCGCCGGGGCATGAAACTCGCGGGCCACGACGTCGGCATCGATCAGCCGCTGTTCCTGATCGCGGGTCCCTGCGTCATCGAAAGCCAGGAACTCACCGAGGAGGTCGCGGGCACCCTCCAGGAGATCACCTCCGCGCTGGGCGTGGTCTTTGTGTTCAAGGCCTCCTTCGACAAGGCCAACCGCTCCTCGCGTTCGAGTTACCGGGGGCCCGGGATTGAAGCCGGCCTGCGGGTGCTCGAAGGCGTGAGGCGCAGATTCGGTGTGCCGGTGCTCACCGACGTGCACGAGGACACGCCGCTCAATGAGGTCGCAGCCGTGGTCGATGTGCTGCAGACGCCGGCCTTCCTGTGCCGTCAGACCAACTTCATCGTGAGCGTCGCCTCACAGGGCCTGCCGGTCAACATCAAGAAAGGCCAGTTCCTCTCGCCCTGGGAGATGCGCAACGTGGTGGACAAGGCGCGCTCCACCGGCAACACCGGCATCATGGTGTGCGAACGCGGCTTCACCTTCGGCTACAACAACCTGGTCACCGACATGCGCGCGCTCGCCGTGATGCGCGACACGGATTGCCCGGTGGTGTTCGACGCCACGCATTCGGTGCAGCTGCCGGGCGGGCAGGGCAACGCCTCCGGCGGCCAGCGCGAGTTCGTGCCGGTGCTGGCGCGCGCGTCGGTGGCCGCCGGGGTTGCCGGGGTGTTCATGGAAACGCATCCGCAGCCGGAAAAAGCCCTGTCCGACGGGCCCAATGCCTGGCCGCTGTCGCGCATGCGCTCGCTCCTGGAGACGCTGGTCGAGCTGGATCGTACGGTCAAGAAGCAACCTTTCGAGGAATCGAGCTTATGAGTCGCATTGTCGAGATCCGCGGCCGCGAGATCATGGATTCTCGGGGCAACCCCACCGTCGAGGCCGATGTCATCCTGGAGGGGGGCGCCAGTGGCCGCGCCGCGGTGCCCTCGGGCGCGTCCACCGGCACCCGCGAGGCCGTGGAACTGCGCGACGGCGACGCCAGACGCTATCTCGGCAAGGGTGTGCTCAAGGCCGTCGAGCACGTCAACACGGTGTTGCGCCAGGCCCTGATCGGCTGTGACGCGCGCGACCAGCAAGGGCTGGACCAGGTGATGATCGACCTGGACGGCACCGAGAACAAGGGCCGCCTGG
>DAIDKA010000057.1 GCA_027451085.1 Gammaproteobacteria bacterium | reverse complement strand
CAGGAACTGCACGCAAGCCTGGCGGCGCATGCGCCGGGCTCGCTGCTGGTGCAGTTCCGCGCCCACGGCCTGGAGCCCGAACACTGGCTGGCGCTGGCAGGCGAAGTGCTGCGCCGCTGCCGCGTTATTGGTGGTCGAACTCTTCTGGCCCTGGGTCTGCTCGTTGAGCACTATGGTCACGATGTCGCCGACCTGGTGCGCGATCGGATTCTCGAACAGCGTCAGCTGCCGGCTCTCCTGGTAGATCGCCCCTGGATTGGCGGGGGCGACGGGCTGCTGGGCCCAGTCCATGCCGTCGTCGTCCTTGGGCTTTTGGCCTTCCGGATGATGGAAGGCCTGGCAGCCGGCGAGGATGTTCAGGGCCAGCAGGCCGGCTGCGGTGGTGAGGATGCGCATGGTGTGTCTCGTTACATGTTCTGGCTGGCGTACTGGAGCATCTGGTCCGTGGTTTCCACGGCCTTGGAGTTCATTTCATAGGCGCGTTGGGTCTCGATCATGTTGACCATCTCCTCCACGACATCGACGTTGGAGGTTTCGACCGAGCCCTGGACCAGGGTGCCGAGGCCGGTGATGCCCGGAGTGCCGGTGGACGGCGGGCCGCTGGAGGCTGATTCGAGCACCAGGTTGCCACCGATGTTCTGCAGGCCGGCCGGGTTGATGAAGTTCGCCAGCTGGATCGTGCCGACGGTCGCGGGGGTGGTGGAGTTGGGCATCAGCGCGGTCACGGTGCCATCGCTGCCCACGGTGATGCTCTGCGCATTGGCCGGGATGGTTATGGCCGGCTGCAGCAGGTAGCCGTTGGCGGTGACCACCTGCCCCTGGGCGTTCAGCTGGAAGCTGCCGTCGCGGGTGTAGCCGATCTGCCCGTCAGGCATCAGGATCTGGAAGAACCCCTGTCCCTGGACGGCGAGGTCCAGGGAATTGCCGGTGGTGTTGAGCGAACCCTGGGTGTAGCTGTCCTCGGTCGCCACCACGCGCACGCCCGTGCCCAGCTGCTCGCCGGTCGGTGACAGCGTGGTCTGCGAGGTGGAGCCGCCCACCTGGGTCACCTGCTGGTACAACAGGTCATTGAAGACCGCGCGGCCCTTCTTGAAGCCGGTGGTGTTGACGTTGGCCAGGTTGTTCGACACGACGGTCATTTCCGTCTGCTGCGCGTCGAGTCCGGTTTTGGCCGCCCAGAGTGCTGCTTCCATTGTTTGCTACCTGTCTCGTAAAAGGCTCAGCCGTTCGTCAGCAGCTTGGTCGAGGACTGCGAGTCGTCGTCCGCGGTGCGCAGTGCTTTGATCTGCAGTTCAAAGTGCCGCGACAGCTCGATCATGTTGACCATTGAGCTTGCGAGGTCGACGTTGCTGCCCTCGATCACGCCCGAGGCCAGTTGCACGCTGGCGTCGGCATCCGCCTGCTGACCGGTGGTGGTGCGGTACAGACCGTCGGCGCCGCGCTGCATGGTGCTGTCGTCCGGCTTCACCAGCTTGATCTGCCCGGCGTTGGACATCGCCACAGAGGGCGCTCCCTGGGGCACGATGGAAACCGTGCCGTCGCTGCCGATGGTGATGCTGTCGAACGGCGGCACGGAAATCGGCCCGTTGTTGTCGCTGCTCATGACCGGCTGGCCGGTGGCCGTCATCAGCTGGCCGTTGGGGTCCACGTGCAGGTCCCCGGCGCGGGTGTAGGCCTCGTTGCCCGATGCGTCCTGCACGGCGATCCAGCCCTGGCCCTGGATCGACACATCCAGCGGGTTGCCCGTGGTGATCTGCGCGCCGATGCTGCGGTCCCAGCCCACCGAGCCGTCGGTGGCATAAACCCGCGAGGCATAACCGGGGCCGGTGACTGCACGGCTCTGGAACGCGCTGAGGTCGGCCTTGAAGCCGGACGTGTTCGCGTTGGCCAGGTTGTGGTTGTTTGCCGCCTGGGCGCGCAGGGTTTCCTTCGCGCCTGACATTGCGACATACAGCAGCTTGTCCATGGTCTATGTCCGGGGTCCGTGGTGGTGAGAAAGTCGGTTGAATCTCAGCCGTTGCTGCCGATCTGGATGATGCTCTGGGTGATCTGGTTGTCGGTCTGGATCATCTGGGAGTTGGCCTGGAAGGCCCGCTCCTGGGTGATCATGTCCACCAGCGAGGTGGTGGTGTCCACGTTCGACTCCTCGACGGAGCCGTCGTTGATGGTGCCGTAGCCGGAGTTGCCGCCCATCCCCATGACCGCCGCGCCCGAGGCGTTGGTTGCGCTGTAGTTCTGGCTGCCCATCTGCTGCAGCCCCTGGGGGTTGGCAAAGTTCGCGAGGGCCACCTGGCCCAGGGCGATGGTTTCGCCGTTGGTGTACTGCGCCTGTACCACACCGGTGGAGTCGATGCTGATGCCCGTGAGCTGACCGGTGGTGAAACCGTTCTGACTTTCCGCCGTGACGTCGAAATTGCTGCCGTACTGGGTGGTGTTCTGGAAGTTGAAATTGATGTTCATGTTCGCGGCACCGGTGGTCGGGGCGTAGGTGCCGAAGTTCACGACGCCGTTGGCCGGCGCGGTCAGCGTGCCGCTGTTCGAGTAGGTCAGTGTCTGCGCGGTGCCGACCGCGTTGCCGTCGATATACAGCTGGGTATTCCAGGTGCCGCCGCCCTTGTTGGTGAAATACATGGTTGCGGTGTGGGCGGCGCCGAGTGAGTCGTACACCGTCATCGAGGTGGTGTTGTTATAGCTGTTCGGGTCGGTGGGGCTGAAGGTCGCGGCGTCGGGCGGCGTGGCCGCGTTGGCGGGCAGGTTGGCGGTGATGCTGGCGGTGGTCGTGGCCGCCGGCGCGCTGACGCCGGTGCTGACGTTGAGGTCCGACAGCGCGCCGGTGTTGTAGGCGCCGTTGCTCAGCGGCGGATACACCTGCAGGTAGGCGCCGCTTGCGGTCACGACGTTGCCGCTGGAATTGACCTGGAACTGGCCGTCGCGGGTGTATTCCATGGCGCCGTTGTTGCTGACGGTGAAAAAGCCGTTGCCGCTGACCGCCATGTCGAGGTTGTTGCCGGTGGACTGTATGTTGCCCTGGGCGAACTGGGAGGCGACCTCGCTGACTGATACGCCGTTGCCGACCGCGGTTGCCGCCACGCCCTGCTGGGTGGAGGCATACAGGTTGGAGAACTCCGTGGTGGATTGCTTGAAACCCACGGTGCTGGCGTTCGCCAGGTTGTTGGCGGTGACGTCGAGGGCCTGGTTGGCGGCGGTCAGGCCGCTGAGCGCGATGTCGAATGACATGGTCTGTCCTTGGAGTTGGTTGCCGGGAGCTATTCGATGGTGACGACGGAGCTGAGGGGCACCGTGCCGTTGTTCGTGTTCAGGTTCACCGCGTTGGCGGCGGAGTCCAGAGTGACGCTCTGGACCTGGCTGGACACCATTGGGCTTACGATCTGCGTGGTGCCGCCGACGTTGGCGGTGACGGCGACCGTGTACTGGCCGGCGGCGGCGGTGCCGCCGCCACTTGTGGCGCCATTCCAGGAGAATTTTGTGAGGCCGCTGGAGGCGGGATTGACCTGGAAGGAGTCGACGACCTGGCCGCTGGAGTTGCTCATCGTCACCGTGAGGCTGCTGGCGCCGGAGGGCGCGGTGACTGCGCCGGAGACGCTGCCGCCGGAGGCCAGGGTGGCGGTGGTGGTGGGGGCCAGTACCGACTGGCCGAGCAGCGAGGCGCTGCTGGTCAGCTGGTTGGACTGCATCGAGGTCTGCATGCTTTGCAGGCTCGAGACCTCCGACAGGCCTTCGATCTGCGCCAGGAACTGCGTCGGGTCCGCCGGCTGCAGCGGGTTCTGATTCTGCATCTGGCTGGTGATCAGTTGCAGGAAGCCGGTCTCGGAGATGTTGAGGTTCGCGGGGATGGCGCTGGAGGAGCTGGTGCTGCCCGAACTGCCCGAGCTGCTCGAGCTGCTCGGACCAGTGGTGCCGTTGATGCTGGATGTGCTCATGGGTGGCCTTTGCTGTTACTGACCGAGCTTGAGGGTGGCGAGCATCAGGCTCTTGGAGGTGTTCATGACCTCCACGTTGTCCTGATAGGCGCGCGAGGCGGAAATCATGTCGGTCATCTCCTCGATGACGTTGACGTTGGAGGCATAGACATTGCCGTTGGAGTCGGCCAGCGGATTGCCGGGGTCGTAGCGCGTCTGCGCGGGCGCCTGGCTTTCAACGATGCCTGCGACCTGCACGGTGCTGTTGCTGGCAGCATCAACGCCGCCGGGATCCAGCGCGGCCTGCAGTTGCTGCTGCACGGCGCGGAACACCGGGTGCCGGGCGCGGTATATGGTCTTGGGGTCGCCGCTCACGGTGTCGGCGTTGGCCAGGTTGCTGGCCACGGTGTTCAGCCGCACGGATTCGGCGCTGAGGCCCGAGCCTGCGGTGTCGAATATTTTGAAGGACGACATCAGTGGCTCCTAAGGCGTCTACTGGCCGGTGATCGCCGTCATGAGGCTTTTCATGCGCATCGACAGGAAGGTCAGCGTGGCCTGGTAGTGCACGCTGCTTTCGGCAAACGCCGCCTGCTCCTGCTGCGCGTCCACGGTGTTGCCGTCGAGGGAGGGCGCCAGCGGCACCCGGTACTTCAGGACAGCGTCGGTCCCGCCGCCCCCGAGCAGGTCGCCCTGGAGGTGTTCCTTGTCGTCCGTGGCCAGAGATACGCCGCCCGCGGCACCCTGGCCGGAGCCACTGGAGTCCGCCGCCTGGGCCAGGGCCGCGCGGAAGTCGATGTCACGCGCCTTGTAGTTGGGCGTGTCGACGTTGGCGAGGTTGTCTGCCAGGACTTCCAGGCGCTTGGACTGCACTTTGAGTGCGTCCTGATGTATGCCCAGGTATGAATCCAGCCCGATCTGCATGTGTGCGGTCCGCCAAAAGAATGACCTGCTGACCAAGTAGCAATAGCCGTGCCAGGGCTGTTTTGGCGGGTTTCAGCGGATATGTGGCCCTTCAGCACGTGACCTGGATCACACGCACGGCAAGGCATTGCCGCGCGGCCGTCAAACAAATGCCGCAGGCGACGCGGGAATTGCCTGGCCCGCCGTTTGCAGACTGTTCCGGCATATGAACAAGATGACAGACAACCGGCGCGCCCGCGCCTTGAGCTCGAAGCCAGCAAGTGTGATCTGTGCCGCGCTGGGTCTGCTGCTGAGCGCGGTGCTGCAGGCGCAGGCGCCGTCCTTGGAGTCCCCATCCGTGATCCGCGAGGCGGCCCGCAACTATGTGCAAGGCCTGCTGAAGGACAGCGGTACCAGTACCGTAAGTCCTGGCATCCTGGACAACCGCCTGCGCCTGGCGCATTGCGAAGTCCCCCTGGGTGCGGCACTGCCCGCGGGGGCCAACATGCAGGCCCGGGTCACGGTCCGGGTCAGCTGTGCACAGCCGCGCTGGTCGATCTTCGTGCCCTTGCTGGTGGAAACCAGAACCGCGGTGCTGGTGCTGAAGCATCCTGTGGACCGTGGTGCGCTCCTCGGCCTGGATGATGTGACGCTCGAAAGCCGCAATCTTGCGGGCGCCGGTCTGGCATATCTGACCGCGCCCGCAGACCTGAATGGAAGAGTGGTGCGCCGGGCGCTGCCTGCCGGTACGACCCTGACCGTCGACATGTTCGTGGCCGAGACCATCGTGCACCGGGGGCAGGAAGTCACTCTGCTGGCCGGTGGCGGAGGTATCGAGGTGCGCGCGGCGGGCCGGGCGACAATGGATGGCGCGGCCGGCACCCGCATCCAGGTGCTCAACCTGTCTTCCAACCGGATGGTGGAAGGCGTGGTGGAATCCGCGGAAGTGGTCCGGGTGGGGCTGTGACGCAGTTCCTCAATAAAGGTGCCGTGCTGCGGCTAATCTACCTGACATATGAAGGAGGGCCACGTGGCCGTGACCTTGTACGGACTGAATGCGGCTGATCTGGCAACCACGGGCGGCGTCACCGGGGATGCTGTTCCAGCCTCCCAGGCTGGCGCGGCGGGCACCGGTGCGGTTTACACGTCCACCGCCGCCGGGGGCGCCCAATCCGACATCTCGTTGTCTTCGCTGTCCACCAGCATGGCCGGCCTGGAGCGTTCGCTGACCTCGGGTGATGCTGTGTCGAAGGACAGGGTGAACGGGGCGAGCGCCGCGCTCGCCTCCGGCACGTACAGCATCAATGCCGGCAGCATTGCCACGGGCCTCATGCAGTCGGAGCAGCTGCTTGGCCAGCTGTACGGCGAGTAATCCTCGATATAGCGGGGCATAAATGGACCAGACGACCTGCCGGGAAACGTTCGCCCGGCTCATCGGTGAGGAAACCTGCGCGCTGGAGGAGCTGTCCGCGCTGCTGGAACAGGAGCACGAGCACCTGAGGGCCAATGCCATCGATGAACTCAAGAGCGCCATGAAGCAGCGGCAGGGGTGCGTGACCCGCATCCTGCGGGTGGATGAGGAGCGCCGGGCGCTGTGCCGGGCGTTCGGCAGGCAAAATGATCTCAAGGGCCTGGAGCAGCTGCTGCTGTGGTGTGATCCGGAAGGCCGGCTCGCAGCCGGATGGCGGCGGTGCACCGAGGCTGCGGCCCGCGCGCAGCAGCTGAACGACCGCAACGGCGCCATGGTGGGCGCCAGGCTGACCCACGTGAGGGACCGGCTGGGCGCGCTGCTGGACAGCCGCCGCAGCATGAACACCTATGGTCGCCGTGGATTCCACGCCACGGTGGACTCCGGCCGCATCCTGGCGGCTGAAGCCTGACCGTTTGGAAAGATCCGCCCCGGGCCGGCCAGTGCCTGTATAAGGGCTGAAACGAGACCCGTGTCTCGTTGCTAAAGTTATCCCCATGCCAGCCGTTACAGGCCATGAACGGTAATGGAGAACCAGGCAGTGTCGGGCAAAATCAATGGGATCAGCAGTGCGAGCCAGCCCCAGCAAGTGGGGGCCGGCAGTGCTGGCCAGGCTTCCCGCAATATGTCGGGTCAGTCAGGCATCGCATCCGGGGCGGGTGCCGCTTCCCCGGGCCCCGCTGGTACCGATCAGGTGGACATCACCGGTGCGGCCAGCGAGCTGGCCACGGCGGAGCAGAGCCTGAGTTCCGTGCCGGTGATCAACCAGGGCAAGGTCAGCACCATCCGCGGCGCCGTCGAGGCCGGCACCTACAAGGTCCAGCCGCAGAAGATTGCCAGAAAGCTGGTGGAGTTCGAGCAGGGCCTGCCCGGGGCGTCCGACGCCGATTCCAGCAGCGCAGCCTGAGGAACCCGAGTTTACGGGTGCATCGGTCGCATGCCCCGTGGAACCCCGGGTGACCGCCGCTCAGACGCCGAGGGCATTCTTCAGTGAACTGATGTCGTCCGCGGACTCGCGGATCAGGCTGTCATAGCCGGCCCGGTCCAGCTTCATGCGCTGGCAGGCCGCGACTCCTTCCATATTCAGCTCGATGCTGTCCGGGAATTCCTGGTAGCTCACCAGCAGGTGGGAGACAGTAAGCACATCGCACAGGTCCGGGGCACCCGTGCGCGGGCGCTGCAGGTCCTCGAATTCGCTCACGGCCTGGACGATCTCCTCGGCCATTTCCCAGTTTTCCAGCAGCGCCTTGGCCACGCTTGCGTGCCAGTCGCGCACGATGGCGTGATAAGCGGCCTGGTCGTTGAACAGTCCCGAATGCCTGCCGGCGCGGGTCAGGATATAAAGGTTGCCGATGCCGTGCAGCAGGCCCGCGAGCAGGGCGGTGTCCGGATTGACGCGGGTGAGATGCCGGGCCACCGCATGCGACATCGCGGCCACCTCGGCGCTGCGATGCCACAGCTCATCCAGAGGTTGTTCGAGCCCCTTGAGGTTCTCGGCCCGCTTGAGCTGCGAGACGGCGAACGCGATGGCGGCGGTGCGCACCATGTTGAAGCCCATGCGGGCCACGGCCGCACGCAGGTCCGTGATGGTTCTGCCACTGACGTTCAGGGCGGCGGAGTTGGCGATCCGCAGCAGCTGCGCCGCCAGCAAGGGTTCGGAACCCACCACCTGGACGACCTTCTCCGCCGAGACCTCCTCGTCGGCCAGGGCCCGGCGGACCCGCAGCGCGATGTCCGGGAAGCCCTGCATCTCCACCTTGCCCGAGGACAGCTCCGCGGCCAGTTCCCGCACGAATTCAAATGCCGCCTGGGTGGAGCCATCGGCGGGAGAGGTTTCAGGCTGGGTGTTCATGTGTGAACCTTATCAGGCCCGCCTGGAACCGCGCGTGATGTCGATCGCAGCTGCGAACTCCACCAGCTGCCGGGGAATGTCCAGCAGCGGCAGCACATGCTGGGCGGCACCGACATGCACCGCTTCGCCCGGCATGCCCCACACCACGCTGGTGGCCTCGTCCTGGGCGGCCGTGATACTGCCCGCCTCGCGCATTTCCAACAGGCCGCGTGCGCCGTCCTTGCCCATGCCCGTGAGGATCACGCCGATGGCGCTGGGTCCGGCGCTGCCGGCCACCGAGCGGAACAGCACATCCACGGAGGGCTTGTGACGGTTGACCGGCTCCCCGTCATCGAGGCGGCAGGCGTAGTGGCCGCCGTCGCGCACCACCAGGAGGTGGCGGTCGCCCGGGGCGATGTACACGTGGCCTGCAAGGATCTGCTGACCGTCCTCGGCCTCGCATACCGTCAACGAACAGTTGTCGTTCATGCGGCGGGCAAAGGGGGTGCTGAAGGCCTTGGGGATATGCTGGGCGATGACGATGCCGGGCATGTCCGGCGGCAGTCCCACCAGCACGTCCTTGATGGCCTCGGTGCCGCCGGTGGAGGCGCCGATGGCGATGATGCGGTCGGTGGTGCGGATCGGGCGCCCGGTGGCGCGCGGCAGCACCGCGTCGGCGCTGAGGCTCGGGCGCACGGCCAGGGCGGCGGCGCGCTGCGGGTCGAGCGCGCGCACGCTTGCGATCGAGGCCGTCTTGATCTTCTCGATCAGCTCGCTGGCGTAGTCGCCCAGCGTGGCGGCGACGTCGGTTTTCGGCTTGGGCAGGTAGTCCACGGCGCCGATGGCCAGCGCATCCAGCGTGACGTCGGCGCCGCGCTCGGTCAGCGAGGACACCATCACCACCGGCATCGGCCGCAGGCGCATGAGGTTGCGCAGGAAGGTCAGTCCGTCCATTTTCGGCATCTCGACGTCGAGCGTGAGGACGTCGGGGTTCAGCGTCTTGATGCGTTCGCGCGCCACATGCGCGTCGCTCGCTGTGCCCACCACCTCGATCTGCGGATCCTGCCGCAGCATGTCGGTCAGCAGGCCGCGCACCAGCGCGGAATCGTCCACGATCAGGACCCGGATGCGGCGGCTCGGGGTTGTCATTCAAACAGCTCGACTTCGCCGCCGTCCTGCTGGCCGTGCAGGCTGTGCATGTAGTTGCGTTCGCGGTCGGCAAGGTTGTGGGAAACGCTGGCCAGGCGGCGGACCATGACCTTGCCATCGGCCGGGTAGTACACGATCTTGCGCGGCTGGGTGCCGCCGACGTCCTGTGCGCTCAGTTTCAGGCCTTCCAGCCTGGCATAGCCCAGCATGAAGTCGATGTTGCGCTGGCCGATGACGGTCATGGAGCTGAGGATCTTGCCGCCGCCGAAGATCTTGAGCTCCAGCCGGCTGCGCGATGCGCCCGTCCTCAGCAGCTGGTTCAGCAGGCTTTCCATGGCGTAGGAGCCGTAACGGGTGGCAAGGCCTGCCTTGGGGTCGAGCCAGGCGTTGTGGCCGGCGCCGCTTTCCTCGGGCAGCATGAAATGGTTCATGCCGCCGATGCCCCGGTCCGGGTCGCGCACACAGGCAGAGATGCACGAGCCCAGCACGGTCATGATGGCCTCGTTGCTGCGGGTGACGTAGTACTCGCCCGGCAGCAGGCGCGCGGTCCAGCAGCCCGATTTGGGCTCCCAGAAGCGCTGCAACTGCTCGAAGCCGGGCAGTGCCGGGGGCAGGGCGACCGTCGGACGGGGACCGGGCAGTGCGCTCATGTCAGTTCCGCCGGTACATGGTGCGGCCAAGCGAGGTGTAGTCCTCGGACACCCGGAACAGGCTCTCGGAGTGACCCAGGCAGAGCAGGTCACCGGGCCGCTGCAGCGCGCGGACACGGGAGAAAAGGTCGCGCTGGGTGTCCTTGTCGAAGTAGATGATGACATTGCGGCAGAAGATGACGTCCAGGGGCCCGTGCATGGGCAGCGGGTGCATCAGGTTCAGCTGCTTGAAGGAGATCAGCGACCGCAGCGCCGGCGCCACGCTCCAGGCCTGCTTCCCACGGTCGGTGGTCTCGCGGAAGAACTTCGACAGTCGATCGGACGCCATGCCCTGGACGCGATCCGGGGCGTAGATGCCGGCTTGCGCCCTTGCCAGCACGTCTGAGTCCAGGTCCGTGGCCAGGATGCGGATGTCACGGCGCGCAAAATCGGGCAGGGCTTCGGCGATGGTCGTGGCGATGGAATAGGGCTCCTCCCCGGTGGAACAGCCGGCGGACCAGATGCGGATGCGGCGGTCGGCCTGCCCCGCCAGCGGACGCAGCACGTGGTCGCGCAGGTGGTCGAAGTGGTGCTTCTCGCGGAAGAACGAGGTGAGGTTGGTGGTGATGGCATTGGTCAGGTGCGCCTGCTCCACCGTGTCACGGGCCAGGAGGTCGCGGTACTCGCGGAAGGTCGACACGCCCAGGGTGCGCAGGCGCCCTGAGAGCCGGCCGTAAACCAGTTCGCGCTTCTGCTCCGACAGTGCGATGCCGGTGATCTCCTTGACGAGCTTGCGCAAGGCGGCGAAGTCCGCCTCATCAAAGGCGAATTCGCGGTCGCGTGCCGGGTTGATGCCGGGGTTGTTCATCAGAATAGCTCGATGCTGCTTTCGTCGGAATCGACACACTGGAAGCGCGTGCGCGCAGTCAGGGTGCAGGTTTCGGGGCGGGTGATAAGGTCGCGGGCGTAGTTGACCTGCTGCGTCAGACGGTCATGGAACTGCAGTCCGTGCACGCACAGCGCGAGGTCCTTCGCCAGGGCGCGCCGCAGGTCCGCATCGGCCACGCCGCTGCCGTGCAGGGCGCGCATCATGCGCTCGATGGCGTCGCCGATCTGGCGCACGGCCGGATCGGATTCCTGCACGGCCTGTGACAGCAGTGCCGACGCCTCGAGCAGCCGGTCGGCATCTTCTGCAGCCGGAGCGGGCGCACCAGCCGTCGCCATGGAATGGGCAGAGTGCTCCATGCGGGGGGACTCAGTCCGAGGGGCGCTCAGCTGAGGACCCGGGCGATGGTCGACAGCAACCGGTCGGGGTTGAATGGCTTGACCAGCCAGCCCGTGGCGCCGGCATCCTTGCCTTCCAGCTTGCGCTCGGTGCTGTTCTCGGTGGTCAGCACCAGCAGCGGAACGCCACGATAGGTGGGCAGAGTCCTCAGCTTGCGCACCAGCTCCAGACCGTTCATCACCGGCATGTTCACATCGGTGATCACCAGGTCGAAGGGTCTGGCTGCCGCGATGGTGAGCGCCTCCTGGCCGTCGGCGGCCTGCTGTACTTCGTGCCCTGCGGCGGTCAGTGTGGCGCCGACCATCTGCCGCATGGCGGCGGAGTCATCCACCGCGAGAATCTTGGCCATGTCTAGATATCCTTCAGAATTCGGTCCACTCGGAATCGCTGCCAGCACTGGCCGCCGCCTTCGGTGCGGGCGCGGGTGCTGCAGCAGGGGCGGCCGCCTTGCGGCCGGTCCAGGGTCGGTTCGCCCCGCGGCGCTCGACGCGGGATGCGGACTTGGTCGCGGCGGGTGCGGTCGCGCGGGGCTGGTTTGAACCCGTGGCGGTGCTGCCGCTCAGCTGGTAGCGGGCCATCATTTCGTTCAGCTCCCGTGACTGCTGGGCCATGGCTTGCGACGCGGCAGTCGCCTCTTCCACCAAGGCGCCGTTCTGCTGGGTGAGCTCGTCCATCTGCATGACGGCTCGATTGACCTGTTCGATCCCTGCGGCCTGTTCGCGCGATGCGGCGGCGATTTCGGCAACGATGTCCGATACTTTCTTCACGGCAGAGACGATCTTCTCGAGCGTCTGACCAGACTGGGTCACCAGCACGGAGCCGTCTTCGACCTTGCGCACCGAGTCCTGGATCAATTCCTTGATTTCCTTCGCGGCGGTGGCGGAACGGCCGGCGAGATTGCGCACTTCGCTCGCGACCACGGCGAAGCCGCGCCCCTGTTCGCCGGCACGCGCCGCTTCGACCGCTGCGTTCAGTGCCAGAAGGTTCGTCTGGAAGGCGATCTCGTCGATGACGCCGATGATGTCCGCGATGCGCTTGGACGCGTCATTGATGTCGCTCATGGCAGCGACCGCTTGGCTGACGACCGTACCACCCTTCTCGGCCTGATCTCGGGCGGCGAGCGCCAGCTGGTTCGCCTGCGACGCATTGTCGGCGTTCTGCTTGACCGTCGTGGTCATCTCCTCCATCGAGGAGGCGGTTTCCTCGAGCGAGGACGATTGCTCCTCGGTGCGCTGCGAGAGGTTTGCATTGCCGGAGGAAATCTCATCGGCTCCGCGGTGCACTTCGCTCGCGACCTGCTTGACCCGCGAAATGACCTCGGACATGGTGTCCGCAAGGCGGTTGACCCCGCGGCCCATCAGCTCGAAGAAGCCGCTCTTGCCGGCCAGATCAATGCGCTTGCTCAGCTGTCCGGCGACGACCGCAGTGAGCATGTCCTGCATCTCCCGCTCGACCGCGACCTCCTGGGTGCGGTCGAACCACTCGAGCACGACGCCCAGACGTTCCTGATGCTCGTTGGTCACCGGGTTCATGGTCACGGCATAGGTGTGGCCGCCCAGAGTCAGCGTGGCCCGATGCGGTTGCGTCAGCTTGGCGAGCATCGCGCGCTGGTGGCTCGGGTTCTTGTGGAACGTATCGATGTTCGCGCCATTGAGCCGGCTGACGTCGAAGCCCGGCATCTCGCGGCGGATGTCGCTCTCCGCTTCGCGCAACGACTTCTCGAGGGCCGGGTTCAGGTACTGGATGTGGTAGTCGCCATCAGCCACCATCACCCCGGAGGAGACGCTGTCGAGTGCCTCGCGGATGCGAGCGTTCTCTGCGGCAGCAGTGCGTTCGGCCTCGATTTGGTTGCGCAGCTTGCCCTGCATTTGATCCAGGGCCCGCAGCACCTGATTACCTTCATCGTTGCCGTCGATCTCGATGCTGTTGTCGTAGCGTCCGGCGGAAATGTTGTCGAAGACGGTGACGGCGCGGCCGATGACTCCGGCGAGGGCGCGGGCGATCACCCAGGAGAGGGCGAGGGCGATGAGCAGCGCAATCAGGGTGATGCCGACCGTTACGCTCCGAGCAGCAGTGACCTGATTCAGGCGATGCTGTACCGCGGCATCCATCGCCGCATAGCTGGAATCCAGCAGCTGCTGCAGGCTGCTGTTGACTCCGCGGGCGTTACCGAACAAATCGGCGGCCGTGATGGTCATCTTCTTCGCGCTCAGGATGCGCGAACGGATCACGTCGAACGAGGTATTGAAGGCCGACAGTGCGTCATTCAGCCGCGGCCGGATCTTGGCACGGTCGGCGGCAGACGCACCGTTGAGATCTCGTTCCGCCTGGGCGAAGTCACTCAGTACTTGGCGGTGATAGATCTGGATGGCGCGCTGATCGCCGCCGCCGAGATAGCCCTTGATCGCGGCGCTGGTGGCATACCACTGCACTTCGCCGGCGGCGATGAGCGCACCGGGGACGTCGCGGGTGGCGACCTGAATGAGTGCGGCAGTCTGGGGTGACGGGTCGACATTCAGTGCCGAGCGCGTCGCGACGATATGTCCGAGGTTCACCAGCTTGGCAATGAGCACATCATGAGCACTGACGGCCTGATCGGCGGTGAGTTTCGATTCGCCCGCGGTGAGCGTGTTCCAATCCTGTTCGACCGCCTGCCAACTGCGGCGTACACCGAGGGCGCGACCGGCCGTGGCGTTGACCGCATCCACGCGCCGCATGAGCTTGCGCATGCGCGCCTCGGAGGCGGCGACGTCGGCAGCACGGCTCTGGTCGCCGGTGAGCAGCGCGAACAGCTCGCTGCGATGATTCTCGGTCTCGGCCAGCACGGCCCCGAGACTGTGCGCGTAGTGCGCTCCCTCGAGTTCATTGCGCGCCTGGCTCACGGCGTGGTTTGCAGAGCTCAGATAGAAGGCCCCGAGCAGTGCGGTCGGGACCGCCATCGCGACCACCAGCAGCAGGAGTTTCTGCCAGAGTTTCAGATGGTTTAGAAATTGCATGTTCTGAGATCCTGAAGCTGAAAGCGGAGTGAATGCCGATGCGGCGCCTGCGTCAGCGGCTCTCGCCCACCGCAAGCCGCGGCGGCTCCTCGGCGGCCGTGCTCGCGTTCGCGGGGGGCACAGCAGCGGATCCGGCCAGGTGGAAGCGGCCGAGGGTGTCGTTCAGGTCGCGAACCTGTCCGCTCATGACCTGCGAGGCGGCGATCGTTTCCTCCACCAGCGCAGCGTTCTGTTGGGTGATCTGATCCATCTGCATCACCGCGCGGTTGACCTGCTCGATGCCCGCGGATTGCTCGCGCGAGGCCGCGGCGATCTCCGCGACGATGTCCGAAACCTTCTTCACCGCCGTAACGATTTCCGTCAGAGTTTCACCGGAACGGGTCACGAGCTGTGCGCCGTCGCCGACCTTCGAAACGCTGTCTTGAATCAGGCTCTTGATTTCCTTCGCCGCGGTCGCGGAGCGGCCGGCGCGGTTGCGCACTTCACTCGCCACGACGGCGAAGCCACGTCCCTGCTCGCCAGCGCGCGCCGCCTCCACGGCTGCGT
>DAIDKA010000056.1 GCA_027451085.1 Gammaproteobacteria bacterium | reverse complement strand
GGCGATGGCTACACGATCGAAATCAAGCCGCAGATCGGGCCTCGCAGCATCGAGCACTACCAGTTGTCCAAGGACGGCAAACAGCTCATCGTGCACATCGACTTCGATAGCGAGGGTCCGAACAAGGCGCTGAAGGTGGTGCGGGTATACGATCGCGCGACCGCCATCCCCCAGGATGCCCCGCGGGCGCGGCCCTAGCCCGCCGCCAATTCGAACCACCAGACCGGCCGTTGGTGCGCCGCCCGGTGCCACTGGCGACTTGAACCTTTGCGGCCCCCGCCCCCCCGGGCCTATGCTTGCCCGGTGAACGCCACGCCCCTTCCCCCGCTGATAAAGCGGTCACTCCTGCGGCCGGTCACGGCCCTGCCCGCGCGTGTCGCCGGGGTGCCCCCCGGGCCCGGCGTCGAGCCCCTGAACCTGAACCCAGACGCCCTCAGCGAACATCAGCCCCCGGGGCTGGGCAAAACCGGCCTGCTGCTGATCCTGGCGTTCTGGACCATCATCGCGGTCCTGACCTCGGCCAATTCGCTGCTGGAGCCGCGTCGCGGGCCGTTCGCGCCGGTGGCGCCCTTTGCCCCGGTGATCCTGGCGTTCGCCAGTACGTACATGTGGGCGCTGGTGACACCGCCGATCTTCTGGCTGACCAACCGCTTCACACTGGAGCGCTCGCGCTGGCCGCACTGGCTGATGTACATCGCGCTCGGGCTGGTCAGTTCCGTCATCATCGACCACCTGAACGCCGTTCTGCGCCACAACCTGTACTATGCCGTGGAGCCGCTGACGCAGCAGTTCCTGTCCGCGGCGGCAGCGCGCCGCTTCTGGTTCATGAACGAGTTCATCATCTACGTGGCAGTGCTTGCGGCCGGGTTTGCCCACAATTACTTCCTCCGCTACCGGGTGCGGCGGGAGGAAACAGTGCGTCTGCAGGCAGAGGCCGCACTGCTGCAGTCACAGGCGGCACAGCTGCAGGCGCAGCTGGCCGACGCGCGCCTCTCGGCGCTGCGGGCGCAACTGAACCCCCACTTTCTGTTCAACACGTTGCACGCGGTGTCGGCACTGGTGGAGCGTGATCCGCGCGGGGTGCGGCGCATGATCGCGCGGCTGTCAGAGCTGCTGCGGACCTCGCTCGATGAGGCAGAAGAACAGGAAGTGCCGCTGCAGCGGGAGCTGACCTTCACGGAGCGCTACCTCGACATCATCCAGATCCGCTTCCAGGGCCAGCTGCGCGTCGACCTGGACGTCGACAACGACGTGCGCAACGCGCTGGTACCCAACCTGGTGCTCCAGCCGCTGGTGGAGAACGCCATCAAGCACGGCGTCGGCAAACTCTCGGATGGCGGACATATCCAGCTCAGCGCGCGTCGCAGCGGCTCGCGGGTGATCATCAGCGTGCGTGACAACGGTCCCGATGCGGCGCCATGCATCGACGCGGATGCGCAACTGCCGGCGTCCAGCACCGGGGGGGGCGTCGGCCTGCGCAACACACGCGATCGGCTGGCAGCGCTGTACGGCCCGCACCAGAGCCTCACGCTGCGCCCTGCCGACAGTGGCGGCCTGATCGCCGAGGTCTCCCTGCCGTACCACACCCATGCCGACCTGCGCACGCGGGCGGTCAGCAGCGATGCTGCCCAGGCCCGGGTAGAATCGCAGCCCATCCGCTAGCCGACTGTTGAGTTCCAAGCGATGCCTGAACGGGTCCTGCGCGTCCTGATCGTCGACGACGAAGCCCTCGGCCGCCAGCGTCTCGAGGACCTGCTGCGACATGAGGAAGGTGTCGTGATCTGCGGTTTCGCGGACAACGGCGATGCCGCGATCGAGGCGATACGCGGCCTCAGCCCTGACCTGGTGTTCCTGGACGTGCAGATGCCCAGGCGCACCGGCATCGAGGTGGTGCGCGACATCGGCCCGGAGCAGATGCCACCCACGATCTTCGTTACGGCCTACGATCATCACGCGCTGGAGGCCTTCGACGTCGCAGCCGTGGACTACCTGGTCAAACCATTCGACGATGAAAGATTCGAGCAGTCGTTCCGCCGCGCCCGACGCATGATCGAGCTGGCTGAACTGGGCCGGCTGTCGGTGCAGCTGCGCGCGGTGCTGAGCGCCAGCGGTATCAACGGTCTCGCCACCACGCAGGCTGGCGTTGGCGCGGGTGCCGCAGTGCCCGCAGGAACCGCGGCACCCGCCAGCGTGATATCGCCGCCGTCCGGCTCCTCCGGCTACCTGGAACGCATCGCGGTGGAAATGCGCGGGCAGGTGCGTGTTGTGCCGGTTGACACCATCGAGTACATCTCGGCCAGCGGGCCGTACGCGGAAATCCATGTGGGTGAGCGGACGTACATCATCCGCGAGCGCATGCAGACGCTGGAGGAGCGGCTGAACCCGGCGCGCTTTTTCCGCATCCACCGCTCGGTGATCGTGCGCCTGGACCAGATCGAGACGCTGCTGCGCGAGGCCGGTGGCGATTACGCGGTGCAGCTCAAAGGCGGCGTGCGGCTGTCGGTGAGCCGTAACCGCGTGGAGCCGCTGGAGCAGTGGATGGGGCTGGCGAAGTCGAAGTGATGCAACCGGGGGCCCACGCTACGGCTTCCAGAACGAGACGATGGCGCCGCCGGCCACGATCAACGCCCCACCCACAACGATGGGCACGCTCGGGGTGGTGCGGAAGAAGGCGAAGTTGACCACCTGCCAGACGATGAAGAGCGTGGCGATGTAGAGACCCACGACCTCGCGGAACTCCAGAGGCGCCAGGTTCAGCAAGGTCGAATATCCGAACACCAGCGCTGCGCCCAGGACAAAAAGCCCTGCCCGGGCGGGCGTGAGGCCCGGATGGCTGTGCAGGGCAATCCTCACGACCGCATCACCACACACTTCGAGCACCGTGGCCATGACCAGGAGCGCCAGGGCCTGCAGAACCGCTGCTGAACGCACTTCAATCTCCTTCTACTGAACGTCGATTTTCTGCCACACGCCGAGCTTCCAGCGCGTGAACAGCATGCCCCCGAGGAGCAGCACATAGCACCCCAGTGCCGTCCAGCCGCCGCGCACGCCGTACCCCAGCTGCGGCAGTCCCAGGTGCGTCAGCAACGGCAGAAAGCCATCACCCGGCTGGAAGGTCAGCATGTACGACAGCGGCACGAACACGCACCAGGACAACAGCAGCACCAGCATGGCAGGCACGGTGACGTCACCACCGCCGCGCAGGCAGAAGGCGCTGCCGATGTTGAGACCGTCGAAGAACTGGTAGGCGGCCGCAAACCACAGCAGCTGCGCACCGACGGCCAGCACCGCGGGAGTCTGCGCGTCACCGGCGCCGACCATGAACTCCAGCACCCGGTGCCCGGTGAGCGCCAGCAGCACGCCGATGCCGCCCATCAGCACCGCAGCCAGCAGCGTGATGCGCGTGCCCAGGCGCATGGCCCAGCCACGGTCGCCCGCGCCGATCGACTGCCCCACCAGTGTCGTGCCGGCCTGAGCCACGCCGATGCCCGGCATGTAGGCAATGGCGGTGCTCGCCATCACCAGCTGCGTCGCCGCGCCCTCGACGGCGCCGAGGCGCACCTGCATGAGCTGGAACAGCGACACGCCGAGCAGGTCGGAGGCATGGGTCACGCCCATGGGCAGACCCAGCCGGAACTGGCGCCACAGCACGCGTGCGTGCGGGCGCCACACCAGGTGCGAGCGGAACTCGCGCCGGTACGGGGAGGACAGGAAGATGCACAGTGCGCACGCCAGGCCCACGGCCTGTGCGCAGGTGGACGCCAGACCTGAGCCCAGCACGCCCCAGTGCAGGCTGAAGATGAACACGGCGTTGAACACCGTGTTCACAACTGCGATCAGCACGGTGACCCAGATGGTGGGTCGGGGTCGGCCGATGCCGTTGAAAAAACCCAGCACGCCCCACACGGCCACGCCCAGCGGCGCCCCAGCCATGCGCGGCAGCCAGAACTCCCCGGCGGTGCGCTCGATGGCCGGGTCCAGGCCGAAGGGCGCGAGCATCCAGTGGCTGGCGAACGCGATGGCGAGGAACACCGGCACGGCGCACACCGTGCCCCACAACCCAAGCCACACCGACTGCGCGGCGCGCATCAGCCGGCGGGCCCCGTACAACTGGGCGGCGCGGGTCTGCACCGCCATGCCCACACCGGCGAGCAGCAGCACCACCGCCACCAGCAGCCAGTTGACGCCGCCCACTGCGGCGAGCGCAGTGGTGGAGATGTGCCCGACGAACCACAGGTCCGTCAGGTTCAGCACCGTCTGCACGGCGCTGTTGGCCACCAGCGGCACGGCAAGCCGGGCCACCGCACCCAGGTCGAGGTGCACCCGGCCGCGCGCGTCGATACGCTGCGCCGGCAAGTCTCTGGGCGAAATTGGTGCGCTTGGGGTATCCATCGTACGTTCTGTAACACAGTGTTCAAGTATGGCGGGTTACAGGTTGCGGGAATATCCGGTTGTCCTATGATGGGCGGCATGACGAATGCAGCACCGCCCTCCGACCCCGGAATCGACACGCTTGATGCCGCCCCGCAGCACGGCGCAGAGGCCGTGGAGTTCTTCAAGCGCGCGTTCTACAACAACCTGTTCTACGTGCAGGGCAAGATCCCCAGCCTGTCGAGCAAGCACGACTACTACCTCGCGCTCGCGCTGTCCGTGCGCGACCGCATGCTGCACCGCTGGATCAGCACCGCAGACGCTTATACCCGCCATGGCTCGCGCACCGTGGTGTACTTCTCCGCCGAATTCCTGATGGGCCCGTACCTCGGCAACAACATCCTGAACCTCGGGCTGGAACAGGTGGCGCGCCAGGCCATGGCCGACCTCGGCCTGGACTACGACGACCTGCTGGCGTGCGAGGACGAACCGGGCCTGGGCAACGGCGGCCTGGGGCGCCTCGCGGCCTGCTTCCTTGATTCCATGGCCACCTTGCAGATCCCCAGCATCGGCTACGGCATCCGCTACGAGTTCGGCATCTTCCAGCAGGAGATCGTCGACGGCCAGCAGGTGGAAAAGACCGACAAGTGGCTGCGCTATGCCAATGCCTGGGAGCTGATCCGTCCGGAGTGGTCCGTGGAGGTCAAGTTCGGCGGCACCACCGAACGCTATACGGACGAACACGAGCGCGTGCGCACGCGCTGGCTGCCGCAGCACGTCGTGGTGGGCGTACCGTATGACACGCCGATCATGGGCTACCACTGCAACAACGCCAACACGCTGCGCCTGTGGTGCGCGGAGGCCACGGAATCCTTCGACTTCTCCATCTTCAACCGCGGCGACTACTACGGCGCGGTCAACCAGAAGGTGGCCTCGGAAAACCTGACCAAGGTGCTGTATCCGAACGACGAGGCGCTGGCCGGCAAGGAACTGCGCCTGCAGCAGCAGTTCTTCTTCGTCAGCTGCTCCCTGCAGGACATGATGCGCATCCTGCGCACACAGGGCATCCCGCTCAAGCGCCTGCACGAGAAGTTCTCGGCACAGCTGAACGACACCCACCCGGCCATCGCCGTGGTGGAGCTCATGCGCCTGCTGGTCGACGAGAACGCCATGGAATGGGACGAGGCCTGGAACATCACCACCCGGACCTTCGCCTACACCAATCACACCCTGCTGCCGGAAGCGCTGGAGCGCTGGCCGCTGGCCCTGTTCGGCAAGGTGCTGCCGCGGCACCTGGAACTCATCTACGAGATCAACGCCCGCTTCCTGGACCAGGTGCGAATCCGCTTCTTCGGCGACGACTCCCGCGTCTCGAACCTGTCGCTGATCGACGAGAGCGGCGAGCGCTACGTGCGCATGGCGCACCTGGCCTGCGTGGGCAGCCACGCCATCAACGGCGTGGCTGCGCTGCATACGGAACTGCTGAAGACCGACCTGCTCAAGGACTTCTACGCGCTGTGGCCGGAGAAGTTCTCCAACCGCACCAACGGGGTGACGCCGCGGCGCTGGATCGCGCTGTCCAACCCGACGCAGACGCAGCTGATCAGCGCCACCATCGGCGAGGACTGGGTGCGGGACCTGACCCAGCTGCGCAAACTGGAGCCCTGCGCGCAGGACTCCGCGTTCCAGGACAGCTGGGAGGCCATCAAGCTCGGCAACAAGACCCAGCTTGCGCGCATCATCAAGGAGCGCACCGGCGTCACGGTGGACCCGAAGTCGATGTTCGACGTACACGTCAAGCGCATCCACGAGTACAAGCGCCAGCACCTGAACATCCTGCACGTGATCGCGCTGTACCACCGGCTGCGTTCGGACCCCCACTTCGACCCGCAGCCGCGCACCTTCCTGTTCGGCGGCAAGGCCGCGCCCGGGTACCACCTGGCGAAACTCATCATCCGGTTGATCACGGCAGTAGGCGAGGTCATCAACCGCGACCCGGCCGTGCGCGACCGGCTGAAGGTCGTGTTCTTCCCCAACTTCAATGTCACCAACGGCCAGCTGATCTACCCGGCGGCGGAGCTTTCCGAACAGATCTCCACTGCCGGCAAGGAAGCCTCCGGCACCGGCAACATGAAGTTCTGCATGAACGGCGCGCTCACCATCGGTACGCAGGACGGCGCCAACATCGAGATCTGCCGCGAGGTCGGGCCGGAGAATTTTTTCATGTTCGGGCTGTCGGCACCCGAGGTGTACGAACTCAAGGCGCGCGGCTACAACCCGCGCAAGTACTACGAGGGCAACGCCGAACTGCGCCAGGTCATCGACCTGGTGCGCGACGGCTTCTTCTCCCGCGGCGACACCCATGTCTTCAAACCGCTGATCGACGGCCTGCTGGACCAGGACCCCTATCTGGTGCTGGCCGATTTCCAGTCCTACGCCGACTGCCACCGGCAGGTGGACCAGGCCTACGCGGACCGCCGCCACTGGTGCGAGATGTCGATCCTCAATACGGCACGCTCGGACAGCTTCTCCTCCGACCGCACCATACGTGAATATGCGGATGGCACGTGGCGCGTGCCGCGCGTTCCGGTCCGGCTGCTGTCTGAGCGCGACCTCGCCTTCGGCTCTTCAAGACCCTGAGGACCCCCGGCATGCCCATTCCGATCAGGCCTGGGCCACGGCAGTGACTCACGGGTGACCGGCGTGGCCACGGACGGTGTCGACCTTCTGGACCAGGCCTTCACCCGGGCGGCCGGCGCGGCGCGGGTGGCCGGCAACCGGGTGAAGCTGCTGAAGGACGGGCCGGAGAACTATCCGGCCTGGCTGGAAGCCATCGGCGGCGCGCGCGACTCGATCGCGTTCGAGAACTTCATTTTCTGCGAGGACGAGACCGGCAGGCAGTTCGCCGCGGCGCTGATGGAACGCGCGCGCGCGGGAGTGCAGGTGCGGCTGGTCTACGACTGGCTGGGCTGCCGCACGCGGGCTTCTGGAAAGTTCTGGCGCACGCTGCTGCAGGCCGGTTGCGATGTGCGGGTGTTCAATCCGCCGCATGCCGCGCATCCGGTGGGCTGGCTGCGACGCGACCACCGCAAGCTGCTCAGCGTCGATGGCCGCGTGGGATTCATCAGCGGCTTGTGCATCGGCCGCGACTGGGCCGGGGACGCCGTCGCGGGACGCGAACCCTGGCGCGACACCGGCGTGCAGATCGAAGGTCCGGCGCTCGCTGATATCGCCTCCGCATTTGAACAGGTGTGGGCCGTGACGGGCGTATCGCTGCCGGCGGCGCTGGCGGCCGCGGAGCCACCGGCGGCGGGGCCACCCGGCCCCGGCGGTGCGGTGGCAGCCGTGGGTGATGTCGCGCTGCGCGTGGTGGCCACCCGCCCCGGCACCTACGCCGTGCTGCGCCTCGACCAGCTGATCGCCGCCTCCGCCCGGCGGACGCTGTGGCTGACCGATGCATACTTTGCCGGCATCCCGCCCTACGTGGAGGCGCTGCGTTCAGCGGCGCGTGACGGCGTGGATGTGCGCCTGCTGGTGCCGGGGTCGTCGGACATCACGTTGCTGCGGCCGCTGTCGCAAGCGGGGTACCGACCGCTGCTGGAGGCCGGTGTGCGCGTATTCCAGTGGCAGGGGCCGATGCTGCACGCCAAGACCGCCGTGGCCGACGGCCGCTGGGCGCGCGTGGGGTCGAGCAATCTCAACATTGCCAGCTGGGTTGGCAACAACGAGCTGGACGTGCTGGTGGAGAACGAGCGCTTTGCCGCCGACATGCAGCAGATGTTCGAGGCGGACCTGACCCGTGCGACGGAACTGGTGCTGCGGCAGGAACGCAGGCGGCTGGGGCTGGTCGCGCAGGATTTCCGCAGCCGGCTCAAGCGCCGGCGCGATGACTGGCTGAGGGATACGCACACCAGCAACGCCGGACAGGCTGCCGCCGCCGCGCTGCGCCTGTCACGCACTGTCGGTGCGGCGCTGACCGAGCGGCAGGTGCTGGCGACCACTGATGCGAGCACGGTGGCGCTGGTGGGCGGCCTGGCGCTGTTGCTGGGGGTGGCCTCGATCGTGTGGCCCCGGCTTGCCGCCTTGCCGATCGCAGTGGCGTTGCTGTGGGCTGCGCTGATCCTGTTCACGCGGGCGCTGGCGCTGCGGCGTGAGCGGCGCCGGCGCGGCCTGCCGACGACCCATGTGCAGCGGGACTCCAGGAAGGTGGAGCGGAAACCTTAACTAGAACACGACGTTGCCGGTGAGGACGAGGTATAGGTCGTCACATCTGGCGCCGCCGGCGCGTGGAAGTCCGGACCCACCGTGCAGGCGGTCAGCGCGGCCTGCTGCGTCACCAGGGCATTGAGCGCGACCAGGCGGGCGGATGTGCCCTGGGTGTTGCGGGTCAGCAGCAGCTGCAGCAGGGCAATGCCGATGCTGCTGCCCATGTTGCGCGGCAGGGTCAGTGTCGGGCCGGCGGCCATCTCGCCGGGTGTCATCTGACATAACGCAGGCGAGAATTTGTAAAGTTGTGCGCGATTGCGCGGTGTTGCGCCGCTGGCTTCGCTAGCGTTACTCACCATGCAATCCAATCACATCACCCCCCTGATGGCCGCCACCAGGACCACCGACACCGGCAACAGCCCCGCTCTGGTCGCTCGCCAGCCCATTTACAGCGCCGGCATGACGGTAGCCGCCTATGAACTGATGTACGCACCGGTCGCGGGGCGGAACGAGTCCATCAACGCTTCCGAGGCGGCATTGCGAATGCTCACCGATGCGGCCCTGGAGATCGGCCTGGACCGCCTTGCCGGTGGACTGCCGGTGCATGTGCACTACCCGGCTGCGCTGCTCAGCGTAGAAAACCCGCTGTCGGTGCAGCCGCAACGCGTGGTGATCCAGGTCATGGCCGACGGCAGCATCGATGCCGCGGCACGCGAGGGGCTGCGCAAGCTCAAGACCCGCGGTCATCCGATTGCGCTGGACCATTATTCACCGCAGTTCCGCGATGCAGAACTGCTGGGACTGGTCGACCTGGTGAAGGTGCCGCTGGGTTCCCTGCCCGCACCGACGCTGGAGAAGCTGGCCCCGCTGCTGTCAAAACGCGGCCTCGGCGTGATCGCCCGGGACGTGCAGACCATCGAACAGTTCGACCTGGCCAGCCGCATCGGATTCGATGGCTTCCAGGGCGAGTTCCTGAGCAAGCCGCAGCAGCTCTCGGCCGGCCGACCGCCGCGCAACAGCCTGGCCACCCTGAGGCTGGTGGCGAGCCTGCAGAATCCGGGCTGCACCTTTGAAGAGGTGGAGCAGCTGATGCGGCAGGATCTGTCCATGTCCTACCGCGCGCTGCGCTGTATAAACTCGAGCTACTACAACCTGCCGCAGAAGGTGGACTCGATCCGCCAGGCGCTGGTGCTGCTGGGGATGGACAACCTGCGGCAGCTGTGTTCGCTGGCGGCCCTGCAGCAGGTGGACGACCGGCCCAAAAGCGTGCTCGTAATGGCCATGACGCGGGCCCGCATGTGCGAGCAGCTGGCGCGCCTCGGCGGTGAGACGCAGACCGCGCCTTACTTCATCACCGGGCTGTTCTCCATGCTCGATGTCCTCATGAGCATGCCCATGTCGAAGCTCGTCGAGCTGCTGCCGCTCGCGCCGAACGTCCAGGCGGCGCTGGTGTCGGGCGCGGGCAGCCTGGGCAAGGCGCTGGCCTGCGCGCGCGCCTATGAAAGCGCCATCTTCCACGAAGCGCACTACCCCGGGGTGTCGCCACAGCTGATCCGTGCCGCCTATCTCGATGCGGTGTACGGCTCGGAGCAGGCGCTGATGGCGGCGTGAGGCGGGCGCGCCGTTATAGCCGCTTAGAAGGCGTCGACTCTGCCGGTGGAGAAGTTCACGATCTTGCCGTCGGTCGCCGGGGACATCAGGTCGATCTGCTTGATCAGCTGGGTGACCGCTGTGCTCACCGGGGCTGCGCCCTTCATGTCCTTGATGTCGTCCTTGGTGGCGACGAATACCGGCTGGAACAGCCCTACCAGCACGCCGTGCTTGTGCATCTGCACGGCCAGCAGGGTGAAGTACTTGTTGAGCGCAGCCTTGCTGGCACCGTAGTTCATCGCAATGCCGCCGGGCAGCGGGGTCGCAAAGGAACCGGCGGAGGAGCTGATGGCGACGATGCGTTTGCCCTTCGAGGCGATGACGTTGGGGCCGAAGGCCTGCACGACGCGCATGGGCCCGAGGGTGTTGACGTCAAAGTCACGGCGGGCGGCGTCGAAGTCGATTTTGTCCCAGGTCTTGGCGCCTTCGGCCATGTCAGCAGCGAAGGTGGTTTCGACGTTGGCGGCATTGTTGAGCAGCACGTCGATGGGCTGGTTCCTGTAGCGGGCGGCCAGTGCTTTGATCATGGCCGTGTCCGTCACGTCCAACTGCTCGATCACGACGTTCGGATGGGTCTTCTTGAGAGCTTCCAGCTGAGTCAGGCGTGAGTCCCCGGGGGGACGATGGGACGTGGCGATCACGTTCCAGCCGAGGTCGGCGTACTGTCGGGCCAGCTCCAGGCCCAGGCCGTGGTTGGCGCCGGTGATCAGCACCGTCTCGGCGCTGGGTTTGAAGGCGGCCATGGCAACTGCCGGCAGCAGCGACAGCAGCAGCAATGTGGTGAATTTCCTGAACATGAGCGGAGACTCCGTTTCTTTTAATAGGTGTGCCGCGATCCACCCTCGGGGCATCCCCGGGGCACCACGGGCCGCCAAGATAGCACCGGAACGGGTCCATGACGGAGTTCTCGCCAGTGCAGTGGCGGTGCCCCTCCGGGGCTTGTCCTGGTGGCATTTCCGGTGCTAGGGTAAGGCCTCCATGAGCTCTTGTCGCAACAGCACCGCAATCCTGGCCGCGCCGAAGGCGCCCGGCCTGCTGCTGCTTGCCCTGCTCCTGCGCCGCCAGGCGCACTAATCACACGCGCCACCCGTCGGCGCCATCAAGACGGGAACCCAAGCCGAAACTCCTGTAAACCCAGGAACGGCCCCCCTTGAGCTGAACAACGCGCAGGTTTGTCATGTTGAAGAATCCATCGAGCAAGTACCGCCCCTTCGCCCCCATCGGCCTGAAAGACCGCACCTGGCCCAACCGGGTCATCACCGCCCCACCCGCCTGGTGCAGCGTGGATCTGCGGGACGGCAACCAGGCGCTGATCGAACCCATGAACCCGGCGCGCAAGCACCGCATGTTCGAGCAGCTGGTGAAGATCGGATTCAAGGAGATCGAGATCGGCTTCCCGGCGGCCTCGCAGACCGATTTCGACTTCTGCCGGGAGCTCATCGAGCGCCGGCTGATTCCCGACGACGT
>DAIDKA010000055.1 GCA_027451085.1 Gammaproteobacteria bacterium | reverse complement strand
CCCGGCTGCCAGCGCCAGCAGCAGTGCAATGGTCGAGCGCTTCATATCATTCCTCCTTGACAACCGCCGGCCGCATCATCCGCAACCTCTTATCCCGCCGGAAGGTACCATAGGCGCCACGCGGCCGATGCCGCGTCCACCGGGTGCCCCCCTTTGAACGATTCCGTCGCGCACAAGACCGCACGCTACATCCTGATGGGTGTGCTGCTGCTGTTGTGTGCCTGGATGATGCGCCGCTTCCTGCCCGCCCTGGCCTGGGCGGTGGTCCTGGCCGTGGCCTGCTCCTCTTTGTACGAGCGCTGGCGGAACCGCTTCGGCGGGCGGCGCAGGGACTTCTGGGCGGCGCTGACCTTCACCGCCGCGATCTCCATCGTGGTCGTGGCGCCTTTGATCTACGGCGCCATGATCGCCGTCCACGAAGCCGCAGGCCTGATGCACACGATGACCGAAGCGACCCGCACCGGCACGCCGGCGCTGCCCGACTGGCTGCTGAACCTTCCTGGCGTCGGCGAATGGGTCAGGGCCGAGTGGTTGAACCGCTTCGGCGATCCGCAGGCGACCGCCGGCACCGTGGCGCGTGCCCGCCCGCAGGTGATGCATTGGACCCAGTTCCTGGGCCAGCAGCTGTTCCGGCGCATCATGACGCTGGGCTTCACCCTCCTGACACTGTTCTTCATCTGCCTCAACCGCGAACGCCTGAGCCATGACGTGCCCCATGCGGCCGTGCGGCTGTTCGGCCCCACGGCGCGCCCGCTGCTCGACGGTGTAGCCAACGCAATCCGCGCCACCGTGGATGGCATCGTGCTCGTCGCGCTGGCCGAAGGCGCCATCATGTGCGGGGTGTATGCGCTGGTCAGCGCCCCCCACCCCATCCTGCTGGGCGTCGTCACCGGCGTGTTCGCCATGGTGCCGTTTGCGGCCCCCGTGATGTTCGCCGCGGTTGCCGTCGCTCTTTTCCTGAGCGGCGCCATGGCCAAGGCCATCACCGTGCTGGTGGCGGGCTTCATCGTGCTGTTCATCGCCGATCACCTGGTGCGGCCGATGATCATCGGCGAGGGTGCCCGCATGCCCTTCCTGTGGGCGCTGCTCGGCATTCTGGGAGGGGTGGAGTCCTTCGGACTGGTCGGGCTGTTCGTGGGACCGGCGCTGGTTGCGGCCCTGATCTCCTTCTGGCGCAGCTGGGTGCGTGCACCTGCTTCAGAGAATCGCTGATTCCATTGCAATCCGGATTGAGTACACTCGGTCCTCCGCCAGTTCCATCAGCCGAACACGTGATTCAGTTGACGATGATGACGCATAGAGCCGAGGCGACAGCGCAGGAAGCCGCCCTCGAAATCCGGTTCGGACCGGTGGACATGGCCCAGGTGCGGTTGCGCACCACGGACCCCGGCACCATCGTCGACGAACTCACGGGCAAGGTCGCCACGGCACCCAGGTTCTTCAAGCGCGCCGCGGTGAGCCTGGACCTCAGCGGCCTGCCCAGCCTGCCGGATGCCGCAGTCCTGCGTGGGGTGATCGAAGCAGTGCGCCGCGCTGGCATGCTCCCCGTGGGTCTGATCCACGGTGACCCGGCGACCGAGACCCTCGCAATCGCGGTGGACATGCCGCTGCTGACCTCGTTCCGCGCCTCCAATAAAGCAGCCCCTGTGGTCCAGCCCACTCCGGCGCCCGCCCCGGAGCCGGCAGCGCCCCTGATCCACACCCAGGCCGTGCGTTCCGGCCAGCGCCTGTACGCCCGCCAGCGCGATCTGATCGTGATGGCCACGGTGGGCGCCGGCGCCGAACTCATGGCGGACGGCTGCGTGCACGTGTACGGCCAGCTGCGCGGCCGGGTCATGGCCGGTGCGCGTGGCGACACCACGGCCCGCGTGTTCTGCCAGCACTTCAACCCGGAGCTCGTCTCCATCGCCGGGGTGTTCCGGGTGTTCGAAACCGTGCCACCAGAACTCGCCGGCCAGCCCGTGCAGGCGTGGCTCGACGGCGACAACCTGCGTTTTGCCCGCATCGGCGACGCATAATTGTTTAAGATTGATGTCAATCAACCGGTGGCCGTCCGTGGCCGCCCCGTCAGGAGCAGGTATTGACTGAAATCATCGTCGTGACGTCTGGCAAGGGAGGCGTCGGCAAGACCACGACCTCGGCGAGCATCGCCTGCGGATTCGCCAGTCGCGGCAAGAAAGTCGCCGTCATCGACTTCGACATCGGCCTGCGCAATCTCGACCTCATCATGGGATGCGAGCGGCGCGTGGTGTATGACTTCGTGAACGTCATCCAGCGCGAGTGCACCCTGAAGCAGGCGCTGATCAAGGACAAGCGCCTGGACAGCCTGTTCGTCCTGGCCGCATCCCAGACCCGCGACAAGGACGCCCTCACCGAGGACGGCGTCAAGCGCGTACTGGACGAACTCGCCGCCGACGGCTTCGACTACATCCTGTGCGACTCCCCCGCCGGCATCGAAAAAGGCGCAGCAAAGCTACCGCGATTCAACTTGATTTCTTCAGGCGTCTGTAAATCCACATAGGCATCACCCTGTTCAATCAACTGCACTGCCCATGCATAAAGCTGGTCAAAATAACCAGAAGCATAGCGAGGTTCACCATTCCAGTTAAAACCTA
>DAIDKA010000054.1 GCA_027451085.1 Gammaproteobacteria bacterium | reverse complement strand
CAGCACCACCAGCGCCACGGACAGCAGCATCTCGAACTGCACGTCCTTGATGGAGGCGCGGATGGTGGTGGTGCGGTCGGTCAGGACCTTGATGTCCACGCCGGCGGGCAGGTCCTGGCGGATCGTCGGCAGCTGCGCCTGGATCTCATCCACGACATCGACGACATTGGCGCCTGGCTGGCGCTGCACGTTGATGATCAGCGCCGGGGTGGTATCCATCCAGGCCCCGAGCTGGGTGTTCTCCGCGCCATCAACCATCGTGGCGACGTCCTTCAGCCGCACGGGATTGCCGTTCTTGTAGGCGACGATGATCTCGCCGTACTCCTTGGCGCTCTCGATCTGGTCGTTGCTGTTGATGGTGTAGGAACGGGTGGGGCCGTCGAAGGTGCCCTTGGGTCCGTTCTGGTTGGCCTGGCTGACCGTGGTGCGCAGGTCGTCGAGGTTCAGGCCGTAGGCAGCGAGGGCGCGGGGGTTGGCGACGATACGCACGGCAGGGCGCTGGCCGCCGCTGATGCTGACCACGCCCACGCCCTTGATCTGTGACAGCTTCTGCGCGATGCGGGTGTCGGCCATGTCCTGGACCTGCGTCAGGGGCATGACCTCCGAGGTCACGCCCAGCGTGAGCACGGGGGCATCGGCCGGGTTGACCTTGGCATAGATGGGGGGCGCGGGCAGGTCGGATGGCAGCAGGGCCTGCGCCTGGGTGATGGCGGCCTCGACTTCCTCGGCTGCGATGTCGAGCGCGAGGGAGAGGTCGAAGGTCAGCGTGATGACCGATGCCCCGGCCGAACTGGTCGAGGACATCTGGGACAGGCCCGGCATCTGTCCGAACTGCTTTTCCAGGGGTGCGGTGATGCCGGAGGTGATCACCTCGGGGCTTGCGCCGGGATAGAAGGTCTGGACCTGGATGGTCGGGTAGGAGACCTCAGGCAACGCCGCCAGCGGCAGCTGCATGTAGGCGATCAGGCCGGTGATCAGGATGGCGACCATCAGCAGCGTGGTGGCCACCGGCCGCAGGATGAAGATACGCGACGGATTCATGATGGATCCATGCTCCGCCCCGGGCCGGGCAGCAGCCCGGGGTTGTCAGTACAGTTCGCCGGCGCCTGCTTGAACAGGCAACGGCCCTAGAAAGCGGATCAGCCCGGCGGGGGACCGCCACCCGGGGGACCACCGGGGAAGCCGCGGCGGAAGCGACGCTTGCCGGGAGCGGAGCCATCCTTCGGCTTCATCGCGCGCTCCTTGGCGGCTTCTGCCGCGGTGGCCTCGGGCAGCTGCACTGCTGCGCCATCGCGCAGACGGTCACCGCCGTCGGTCACGACGACTTCGCCCGGGCTCAGACCGGACTTCACGACTACGCGCTCGCCATCGACCTCGCCCAGCGTGACCGGCCGGACGTTGACCGTGCTGTTGGGCTTGACGACGTAGACAAAGGCGCTCTGCACGCCGTTGGGCGCGCCGCGCCGCACGGCGGCGGTGGGGATCACGACCTGGTCTTTGAGGGTGGTGAGCACCAGGTTGACGTTGACGAACTGCCCGGGAAAGAGCGCCAGATCGGTATTGTCGTACAGCGCTCGCAGCTTGAGGGTGCCGGTGGTGCTGTCGATCTGGTTGTCCGTGTTGGAGAGGTGGCCGATGGCGATCAGGTGGCTGTCGGTCCGGTCCGTGGCCTCCACCGCCAGGGTGTTGCCCTCCTTGATCTGCTTGAAGATCTCGTTGACATTGTCTTCGGGCACGGTAAACAGCACCGACATCGGCTGCAGCTGGGTGACCACCACCAGGCCGCCGTTCTGACCGGGGGTGACATAGTTGCCCGGGTCCACCTGCCGCAGGCCCACCCGCCCGGCCACGGGTGAGGTGATGTGGCAGTACATCACGTTGAGTTCCGCGGTCCTGATCGCCGCCTCGTCGGCCGCGACATTGCCCTCATCCTGTCCCACCGTGGCGCGCTGGGTATCCAGGGTCTGGGTGGCAATCGAGTCCTGCTTGACGAGGTCCTCGTAGCGCTTCAAATCCAGCCGTGCATCCGCCAGCAGAGCCTGGTCACGTGCCAGGTTGGCCTTGGCCTGGGCCAGGGCGGCCTCGTAGGGGCGGGGGTCGACCAGTGCCAGGAACTGGTTCTTTTTGACCAGCTGGCCTTCCTTGAAGGCCACTTCCTGCATGACTCCGGCGATCTGCGTCTGCACCGTGACGGTGGTCAGCGGTGTGACCGCACCCAGCGCCGGGATGCGCACCACGATATCCCCGTTCTGAACCTTGGCGACGGAGACCGCCATGGCGTTTTCACGGAAGTTGAAGCGCGGACGGACGTTGGCGGCGTTCTGCTGCTTCGTATGGTAAATGAACCAGAAGGCGCCGACCGCGAGGGCGGCCACGATGATGATGATGACTCGGTGACGGCGCAGGAACGCCGCAGGACCGCGATCGGATTCGTTCAGCACATGTTCCTCGTTGTGATCGATTGCCGCGGCTGTGGCCGCAGCCTGCAGTGCGTGCCGGGCGCCTTACCCCCCGCCGACACGTACTGTGCTACAAGACTAGCACGCACAATTAGCTGGTTTGGGTTACAGATTGCGGAGTTTTACGAACTGCTGGCAGCCGGTCACGGACTGCCGCAACCATAGCCTGACCGGCCGGTCCTACAGATCGGAACGGGACTTGCCCGGAGGCCTCACGAGGATCGATGTCCAGCCATCCAGCAGGCCACCGCGTCATTGGCGGCCCCCCGGCAGAGCATGGCGCCGATCAGGCGGAAGAAGGCGCCTGGCTCGGTGATTTCGGCTGAACGCCCGTGCCGGCTTGCGTCCGGGGAGTGCAAGCGCAGCCGCAGCATGCGTCGGTTCAGCCGGCCGCCTGTGCGGCCCGGTAGAAGTTGCCGGACCGCACCTGGATGGGCCTGGCCGCCGGATCGAAGCTCAACCCCAGCGGGTCACCGCCGCTGGCGACCACTTCCATCTGCTTCAGCAGCATGCGCCTTACCATCATGACACCACGGTCGCTGCTGACCAGGTGTTCCTCGGAGTGCAGCGTCACCGGACCCTGACTGGCCTGGGCCTCGAAGTCTCCGGGAATGCGCTGGTGTTCGTCAGGGGACATCTGGCCCCAGGTCTTGCCGTTGTAGAGCATGTGGCGAAAGCCCGCGGTGCGGGGGACCCGGCTCACCATGGCCTGGATGTAGTGAGTGTCGTCGACCGGCACCAGCCAGGCAATGCCGGCGGACGGGCCGGCCTTGAGCGTGACGTCGGGCACGCTCATGACGTTGGGCATCAGCCAGGAGGAGACCCGTTCGACTTCACGACCGTCGTCCAGACGCCGCACGGCGGAGTAGCACACGCCGTTATCGGTCTCGAAGAACTCCACCCGCGGCATGACGGCGAACTGGGGGACGAACTGCACGGTGCTGAAGGTCGAGTGAAGCACTTGCACATGGAACGGGTCCATCACGTTGTCGTTCATGTGCGTCCAGCTGTAGGGGACCACTTCGAGCGATTCGTCGCCGGTGGCGCCGAAGCCGCCGAAGCGCCGCCATAGCACCTCGTTGGAGCCGATGGTCTCCAGGTTGTCGTAGCGTGGCAGCACCGGCTTGCGATCGGGCGGACCCATGTAGGCGAAGACCAGCCCGTAGCGTTCCTCAAGTGGATACCAGGGCTGGCGCACGGCGTCGCGGTGCACGCCGTGCCCGGGCTCGCAGGGCTGGTCGAGGCAGCGGCCTTCGGCATCGAACTTCCAGCCGTGGTAGCAGCAGCGCAGGCCATCCTGCTCGACGCGGCCGTAGAACAGGTTGGCGCCACGGTGCATGCAGCGGGGATACAGCAGGCCGGGGCGCCCATTGCGATCACGGAACAGGATCAGGTCCTCGCCCAGGATGCGAACCTTGCGAGGGACGTCGTGGACCCGGGTGGATAAGGCCACCGGGTGCCAGTAGCGGCGCAGCAGTTCACCGCACGGGGTGCCGGGGCCGACGGCGGCCAGGGTGGGGTTCGTCTGGCCAGGGCGGTAGCCGTAGGCGCTGCCATGCACGGGGGGCTGCTGGTCACTCATGTCAAATCCATCCCGGAAAACATCAGGTTACAGCTTGAACCCGTGGGATTGATCTTACAACCCGTGCAGGGTCCGTCGGCAACAGTCCGACGGCGGGGTGCATTTCCCCTCCAGCGGACATTTTGCAGTCGGCCCCTGGTCTTTATATTCCGGATTCCTGCTGGCGGATCCGATCCAGCTGTTGCGCGAGCCGTTTTGCGGAGACCGGTTCCAGGGTCTTGAGTTCCTGGGCGTACAGCGAGAGGCGGAATTCCTCGATCATCCAGCGCAGCTGGTGCAGAGCCGGGCGGGCGGCGCTGCCCACCCCGCGGCGGGCGAGGTTCGACAGGGCTTGCAGGAAGGGTTGCACCTGTGCGGCGAGCTTCGAGTCGCGCGCCAGGTTGCCCTGGAGCCGTTCGGCGCGATGGCTGATGGCCTTGAGGTAGCGTGGCAGCTGTCCCAGCCAGGGCTGTGGTGTGCTGTCCAGGAAGTCGGGCGGCAGCAGCGCGGAGAGCTGGGCCTGCATGTCCGCCAGGCTGTCGGCGAACACATCGGGGCGTAATCGTCCCAAGGCAGCGCGCGCTGTGCGCCATTGCGTGATGATTTCCATGAGAGTGTGCATAAAGCGGGTGGCGTCGCCGTCGAGTTCGGCGCGTCGGGCATCCAGCAGGGTGGCGAAGGTTGCCGCGTCGCGGGGCAGCGGGATGCCCAGGGGCAGGAAGCACTCACGCACGGCCCGGTCGGCAAAGGCCTCACCCAGGGGGCGGGTGAGCACCAGGCCCGTTGCCTTGAGGATGAGTTCCTTGTTGTCAGTGATCTTCCTGCGCAGCAGGGCCACCTGCTGTGGCAGGGCCAGTACGAGCAGCCGGGCAATGCCTGCGCGGGTCAGCTCCTGTGCTTCGAATGAGCTTGCGCTCTCCATGACTTCCACGCCCGTCAGGCGGTCTGCCAGCGCGGGCCAGACAGTGAAGCCGATACCACCGCGTTCGATCCGGCGTGATTGCGGCA
>DAIDKA010000053.1 GCA_027451085.1 Gammaproteobacteria bacterium | reverse complement strand
TTCGGGCCGATGGCGGTACGGGGCGATTATTCGTTGTTCAATGCCGCCGGCGGCCGCCAGAACGTGCTGAGCGTGGACGTAACTTACACTTTCCTCTAAGGATTGGAGGATATCTCACCGAGGGAGGTATCCAATGTTCCGTTCATTCATGGTTCCGATGGCAGCCCTGGCCCTGACCGGGATCGCGGGTTGTGGCATGGGCGGTTCGTCGTCAGCCGCTGTCGGTGCAGGTGCTGCGGGTGGAACCTCCACCCCGCAGCGTGGCCAGCTGATCAATTCCTCGCTGGTGGCCACCTACAACACGGCGCAGCTGCTGACGTTGCTCGGCGCGGATTCCATGGGCCAGCTGCTGCTGACACTGGATTACTCGCCCACCTGTTCGGTCAGCGTCTATCACATTGAGTACGGCACGGTCGGCGGCAGGTCCGAGGCGACCACCGCCTCCGCGGCAGTCATGGTGCCGGCAGGTTCCTCCTGCCAGGGTGCGCGTCCCATCGTGGAATACGCCCATGGCACCTCTCCGGACAAGACCTACAACATTGCCGTCCTGTCGGGAAACAGCGGCAGCAGCGAGGGCCTGCTGCTGGCCGCGGTATTCGCCTCGCAGGGCTACACTGTCGTGGCTCCGAACTACGCGGGATACGACACCTCCACACTGACCTACCATCCTTACCTCGTGGCGGCGCAGCAGGCTGATGACATGATGGATGCGGTGGCGGCCGCCCGTAGCGCGTTGCCAACGCTCAACACCGGCGTGACGGACAACGGCAAGCTCTACGTCACCGGCTATTCGCAGGGCGGCTACGTCGCAATGGCGGCGGTGCGCGCCATGCAGGCTGCGGGGGAGAGCATCAGCGCCGCGGGGCCGATGTCGGGGCCGTATGCGCTCGCAGCGCTGGGTGATGCCATCCTGATGGGGGAGGTCAACGGCAGCGCGACGCTGAACATCGGCATGCTGGCCAACGGCTACCAGAACACCTACGGCAACCTGTATTCACAGGCTTCCGACCTGTTCGCCTCGCCCTACGACGGCAGTGTGCCGGGGCTGCTGCCCAGCAGCACTTCGATCAGCCAGATCTACTCGCAGAACCTGCTGCCCCAGAACGCGCTGTTCAGCAGCACGCCCCCGGCGGCGCAGTATGCGTCGATGACGCCTGCCAACACCCCTGCTGATCTCGCGGTTGTATTTGCGCAGGGGGTCGCGGCGTCGAACTACCTCATCACCAACAGCTACCGGCTCAGCTACCTGCAGGACGAGCAAGCCAACCCGGACGGGGGCTTTCCCTCGCTCACCTCCGGCGTGACTGCGGCCAGCCCCGGCAATGCCCTGCGGCAGGATCTCAAGACCAATGACCTGCGCAACTGGGGGCCGACGTTCCCGCTGCTGCTGTGCGCAGGTCAGCGCGACCCGGTGGTGTTTTTCTTCGACACCACGCTGCTGCAGAACTACTGGGCCGCCAATCCGCCCGCGGGGCCGGTGACCGTGCTGGATATCGATTCGGCGCCGACGGCCAACGACAGCTATGTGGATGAAAAAGACGGCTTTGCGGCTGCGGCGGCCGCCGTCGAGGCCGATGCTGTTGTCAGTGGCGCCACCGACGGTGGTGAAGCCGCACTGCTGGCGAGCTATCACACCCCGCTGGTGCCGGCGTTCTGCCTGTGGTCGGTGAAGACCTTCTTCGACGCTCATTGAAGCGTCGCGCTGCCGCGACGGGATTTCAGCTGCGTGCCAGGGAGTCGGCGCTGGCGTCCGCCGCATCCATGGCGGCGCCGGCGTCGCGCACGATCTGTTCCAGCACGGCCAGATAGTCGAGGTAGCGGCGGCGTCCCTGCACCGTGATGCGGCACAGGGTCTGGGGACGGTTGCTCTCGGCGCCCTTGGACAGCTTTACCAGGCCCGCCTCGCTCAGCACCTGAAGATGGCGGCTGAGGTTGCCGTCGGTGAGGTCGCACAGCTCGCGGATGATGCTGAACGACAGGCCCCGGGGATGGGTCACGAGGGCGTTGAGCACACTGAGGCGGGCGCGCTCGTGGATCACCCGGTCCAGGCCTGCATAGGCGAACGGATGGGGGTCAGGCTTCCGGTTGCTGGTCTTCATCGTATTCCAGGTATCCACGGTACAGGATGGCAGCAACGAGCAGCTGCCCGATGCCGAAGGGCACGCCCATGGCGGGTCCCGACAGGGTGAGGCCGGGGTTGCCGGTGGCGAGGATCAGAAGGCCGCAGGCGAAGTACCAGATGCCGACGGCCGCCATCGCGCGCGGCAGCAGCTGGCAGGAGGAGAACACACCCAGGCTGAACATCAGCTGCCACAAGCCGGGGAGCATCCAGACAGACAATGGCGCGCTGTGCAGCAGCACGACGGTCAGCAGGACGCCGGCGGTGATCGCCGGCACGAAGTGCATGGCCGCACTCAGGATCATCTCCCGCGCCAGCGCCGGGTGTTCGCGCCAGGTCCGGGGCAGCGTTTCCAGGCCGATGGCGATGACTGCCATGACGGCCGTGACGATCCACAGGGCAAGGTAGGCGCCGATGTGCTGCGCCGGGTGGGGTACGAGGTGTGCCTGCCCGAGGCCCGTGCCCAGGCCCAGAAGGCCGGTGGCCGCGATGGTGGCAGGCCCGTAGCCGCGGAACTGTGTGCTGCGCGCCATCTGGCCCCGCAGGGCGCTGATTTCGGCCAGGGCGCGGTGGAAGTCCATGCTGCGCATCATATCGGGGGTTGACCGGCGGGATTACTTTGCGGCATAAAGTCAAGTACCGGGTCTCAACGCAGGAACGCAGGCAGGGGCGCCAGGCCGCGATGGTACAAGTGTACCGCCAGGGCCGCCGCCACCGCGAGTGCGCCCAGGCAGGACAGCAGCACCGCAGCGGCCGCACAGTCCTTGACGACGCCGATTTGCGGATTCCAGGCGGGGTGCAGGTGGTCACAGAGCTTTTCGACCGCGGTGTTGACCAGCTCGGTGGCCACGACCATGGCGCAGGCGAGTCCGGCCAGAGCCCACCATTCGGCCTCGACGCGCAGCAGCAGCAGCGCGACGACGACGAGGGCCAGCATGACCAGTTCGACGCGCAGGCTGCGCTCGGAGGCGGCCGCGGCGGCGAGGCCAGCCACGGCGAAATTCGTCCGGCGCCACAGGGGCTGGTTTTTGGTGCCGTTCATTAATTGCTAAGCTACGACATGCTAAACCGGAAAGCCATTATCGCGGCCCTGGCCGCCACGCTGCCACTGTTGTCCGTACCCTGCCGGGCCGATGGCCTGGGGCCGGGTGATTTCTTCCACGATCTGGGTCAGTACGTCACTTCGCCCCTGCGCTGGGACGAGGAGGACTGGATGTACTTCGGCGGTACGCTGGCCGCCATCGGTGCGGCGCACGCGCTGGACACGCAGGTACGTGATCATTTCGCCGGTAATTCGCCGTCGCAGATCAACGGGGGGCAGGACCCCAATTCCAAGCGCGACATCCTGCCCGCCGCGGCGCTGCTGGGGGGTACCTGGCTGGTGTCGGAGATCACGGGCAACGAATTCGGCAAGGGCGAGTCGTATTCCATGATCGAGTCCTCGCTGTTCTCGGCGATGACCCTGGAGGCCATGAAATACGCAGGTGGCAGGGAGCGGCCCAACCAGACCCTGAATGACAACGCCTGGCGGGATGGCGGCGCTTCCTTCCCATCCATGCATACGGGCGTGGCGTTCGCCATCGGCACCGTGTTCGCCGAGTCCGGCGATGACGATTATCGCTGGCTGCGGCGCTTCATCGGCTACGGCACCGCGAGCGCGGTCATGTACCTGCGACTGCACGGCAATGAGCATTGGTTCTCCGATACCGTGGCGGGCGCGGCGGTCGGCATGGCCACTGCGCACTTTTCGATCAACCGCCGGCTGGAGCGAATCGAGGCGCTGCAGAACGTGAGCTTCTCCGTGGTGCCCGAGCCGGGCGGGGCGAAGCTGACCTTTGCGATGCTGGTGGATAACTGAATATCGAGGCGGAAAAAAGGGGCCGCCTTGCGGCGGCCCCGGTTCGGACTGAACCCTATGGCCGCTACCAGCGATCCCGCGGACCGAAGTCGAAGAGATCGAAAAGGTCGCCCAGCGCCGGGCTGTTCACCGGGACGTAGGGGTTGTCGGGCTCGGTCACCGGGTCGGGGAAGTTGTCCCGACTGCGGCGCGACACCGGACGCAGACCCCAGTTGCGCTCGATGAACTTCAGGATCGACACGTGGTCCCCGTAGTCGTGGGAGATGTAGCCCGTGCCGCGCAGGTACTGCGGGGGCGCAACCACGATCAGCGGAATGCGGGTGCCGTCACCGAAGAAGTCCAGCGGCTGAACATAGCCTGAGTCGTAGTAACCGCCGCCCTCGTCCTCGGTGATGAAGATCGCAGTGTCTCGAGCGTAGGGGGATGCCTGCACTTGGTCCACGATCTTGCGCACGAAGCCTTCGAAGAGATCGAGCTTCGAGGACGACGGGTGCCCGTCCACGAAACCGCTCGGCTTGACAAAGGACACTGCCGGCAGAGTGCCGTTGCTGATGTCGGCGTACAGGCTCAGAGTGTCCTGGATGTGCGCCGTGCGGATTTTGTCGTCGGCCATGATCGAGGTGTCGTACTGGAACGGATTGCAGATCGTGCAGTACTCATCAGCCGTCGGTCCCGGCGTGCTGTAGTTCAGCTGGTAAGGGTCGTTGACGTAGTTGTTCCACTGGTCGCCGTAGAACTTCCAGGAGATGTCGGCCGAGATCAGGCTGTCCCCGATGCTGGGGACGGTGGAGGGCGGGATGGTGAAGGGTGTGTTGGACGGGTTGGTGTCCGTGTAGGCATTGGCGCCGTTACCCTCGTAGCCCGGGTTGTAGTTGTTCAGCAGGTAGTAGTGACCCGGCTCGCAGCGCGGATCGATGTGCAGCCGGGCGAGGTATTTGACGATGGGGCCGACGCCGGGCTGGGAGCTGTCCGCGCACTCGCTGTAGGAGCCGCCGCCGTAGATCACGGCCGAGCCGTGTTGAGAGGCCGTGACCCAGTCGCTCTGGGGGTAGCCTTCGTTGTAGTCCTCGCCGTAACCGTCCTGCGTGTACCAGTTGTTGGTACCCGGGGCGGGATTCGGGTTCTCGATCTCACTGACCACGCCGCCGTAGCCGGCGGGACCGGTGGTGACCGCCGTGTTGTCCGGCGGAACCGCAGGCCTGTTGTGCCGGGGATCCCGCAGGTTCGGCACGCTGAACCACAGGGCATCACCGTGCCCCAGCATGATGTGGTTGGCGCCGGTGCCGCCGTTCACGGACTGATGGAAGTTGTCGCTCATGGCGTAGTGATCCGCCAGGTACTTGAAGTAGGGCACATCGCCCTTCTGCACGTTGTAGAACCCCAGCGCCGAGGAGCCTTCGCCGGTGGTGGTTTTCCCCGGGGCATAGCTGGTGCTGAAATTCGTGGGCTGAGCGAGACCGTCGGTGCCGGCTCCGACCGTGTTCTCGACCCAGGAGAACAGCCGGGCGTTGCAACCCGAGGGGTTCTCGCGGCTGGCGCTTTGCGGGTTGCAGTTGAGCTGCTGCCACATCTGGTAGAAGCGATGCACGGGGCTGGCCGAGTAGTCGGTGTACGCAAAGGCGGTGCTGCCACCGACCTCGCCTGCGCTGGTGGTGTTGGTCAGCTGGAACGGGCCGGCCGGCAGGCTGCTGATGTTGGTGATGCGCTGGTCCGGCGTGTGGCTTGCCTGGCCGGTGCCGCCGGCCACCAGGGACTGGTAGTAGGTCAGGCCGTTGGCGTCGGTGGTATCGGGCAGGCCGTTTTCCGTGGCTTCGGCGACCTGCTCCGCGCACTGCGCAGCCGTGAGTCCGCTGTTGCTGCAGGTGACGCCGGTGAAGTAACCCTGCGCACCCTTGGCGCCGCCCACCAGCGGCGGCGGCAGGACGTTGCCCGAGTACTGCGTGCTGGGCGGATTGAGCAGGAAGGCGTCGGTCGGACCGTTGTCTGTGGCCGCCAGCTGCTGGGCCTTGGAGAAGTTCGGACCGGGGATGGCGTTCCCATTCCCGTCCAGTTTGATGATCCCCTCGCTCAGCAGGTTCATGATCTGCTGCGGTTGGCCGTTCAGCGGCCGGGGCTGGTAGGTGGCGAACACATGATCGAAGCTGCGGTTTTCGCCGATGA
>DAIDKA010000052.1 GCA_027451085.1 Gammaproteobacteria bacterium | reverse complement strand
GGTGTCGGGTGTATCGTCGACCACCAGTATGGTATCGCGGCGCATGTTGGATCCGTTCACTCCCCGGAGCGCTGCTCTTCGAGCAGCGCCATGTAGCGTTTGAGTTCGAAGCCGGATACCAGCGTGCGCAGGTGCATCGTGAATGGACGCGCGGCGGCATCCTGCTCCTCGATCTCACGCAGCTTGGCTTCGATGCCGCGCACGTGGCCGATCCTGCCCAGCTGCCACAGCTCATCCAGGTGGTGGCGCGAGCCGGGCGGAATGCCTGCAACGGCGGGTCCCGGTGACGCCGGCTGCAGCACCTGGGGTTCGTGCACCCACTGCAGATCCAGCAGGCTGCCGATCTGCTCCAGCAGCGCCTCCAGTTCGACGGGCTTCATGATGAAGCCGTCGTGCGGGGAGTCGCCATCGCCACCGGGACGGTACTCGTGTGCATTGGCCGAGACGATCAGGATCTTCTGGGCGCGGCGTGCGCCATCGTCCGACCGGGCGGATGCGGGATGCGACGCGTCCCACGCGGCGCGCAGTCGCCGCGCCACCTCCCAGCCGGTCATGTCCGGCAGCGACAGGTCGAGCAGCACCAGGTCGGGATGATCCGTGGCGGCCAGCGTGAGGCATTCGCCGCCGTTGCAGGCCGGCACGACGTCGAATCCGAGCGACTGCAGCAGCTCGCGCACCAGGTCGAGGTGAGCGGGGTTGTCGTCGGTGAGCAGCACCCGCCGCCGCGGCCCGAGATAGCCGCGCACGGGCCGCGACGGCTTTGCAGCCGCCGGATCGTGCGTGGCATCGGACAGCAGCAGCCGGCAGGTGAGGATGGTGCCCTTGCCCGGTTCGCTGCGCACCAGCAGTTCCCCGCCCATGATCTGCGTCAGCAGCTTGGTGATGGTGAGGCCCAGGCCGGTGCCCGGCAGCGAGCGCACGGCCGGATCACTGCCGCGTTCGAACGGCTCGAAAATGCGCTCGAGGTCCGACTGCTGGATGCCGAGGCCGGTGTCGGAAACCTCGAATTCCGCCACCTGGCTGCGGTACCGCACCGCGAGACAGGCATGGCCCTGCTCGGTGTATTTGACGGCATTGGACAGCAGGTTGATCAGGACCTGGCGCAGGCGCTTCTGGTCGGTGTGGACCCATGCCGGAAGGTGCGGCGGGCGCTGGTAATGGAACGCGATGCCCTTCGCCGCCGCCTGCAGCCGGAACATGTCCACGAGCTGGTCGAGGAACTCCACCAGCTGCACGCGATCCCGGTTGAGCCGCAACAGGCCGTTCTCGATCTTGGAGATGTCGAGCAGGCCGTCGATCAGGTTGGCGAGATGCTCGGTGCTGCGCCTGATGACGCGCACGGCATTCTCGGCCGGCTGACCGCCGCCGCGTTCGAGCAGCTGGGCGTAACCGGAGATGGAGTTGAGCGGCGTGCGGATCTCGTGGCTGATGCCGACGAGGTAGCGCGTCTTGGCGATGTTGGCGGCTTCGGCGACCTCCTTGGCGCGCTGCAGGGCCGCGTCCGTGCGCTGGTGCGCCTCGATCTCCTCCATCAGCATGGCGGTCTGGCGCGCGGACTCCTGCTCCGCGGCACGCCGGCTCTCATGGGCCAGCACGACGATCCAGGCGGCGACGCCCGACAGCACCAGCAGGCTGATGAACACCAGCCACAGCGTGGTGCGGATGACGTCCCGCACGGCGACGCCCGCGGTATTGCCATATGCGTGGTAGATCAGTGAGAGGATCAGGCCGCTCGCCAGAGTGAAGGCGGCCAGCAAGCCGGAAAACTGCCCGGCGCGGGTGTGGAGCCCGGCGGCCACCCGGGTGGGCAGCAACCGGCGCAGGGCCAGGGCGAGCTGGTCTGTGAAGCGGCTGTCCTGCTTGCAGACATCATGGCAGCGCGCCTCGAGGGTGCAGCACAGCGAGCAGATCGGGCCGTTGTAGGCCGGGCAGAGCGCCATGTCGCGCCGCTCAAAGGTGTTCTCGCAGATGCTGCAGCGGATCACGCTGCCCTCCGGCAGCCCCTCAGCCTTGCGCGCCAGGTAGTACCTGCCGCCGGTGGCCCAGGCGATCACCGGCGCGGTGATGAAGGCGACACCCAGGCCGATGAAGGGTGAGAGGATCTGAGCCATGCCGCCGAAGGCGCCGAGGAAGGCCAGCGTCGAGGCCAACACCGACAGCGCCAGCGCGCCCACGCCCACTGGATTGATATCGTAGAGGTGGGCACGCTTGAACTCGATGTACGGCGGGGACCAGCCGGCGGGCTTGTTGATCACCAGGTCCGCCGCCAGCGCGCCGATCCAGCCGGCGGCGAAACTGGCGTAGATGCGCAGGATGCTTTCGATGGCATTGACGATGCCGGTTTCCATCAGCAGCAGCGCCAGCAGCACATTGAACACCAGCCACACCACCCGCCCGGGATGGCTGTGGGTGAGCCGGGAGAAGAAGTTCGACCACGCGATCGAGCCGGCATAGGCGTTGGTGACGTTGATCTTGAGCTGGCACACGATCACGAACAGCCCGGCCAGCACCAGCGCCACCGAGGGGGAACCCAGGGTCTGGCGGAAGACCAGCGAATACATCGCCGTCGGCTGGGTTGCCTGCTGCAGGGACAGGCCGTGCCGCAGGGCCAGCCAGGCCAGGAACGAGCCTGCCAGCAGCTTGAAACCGCCGATCAGGACCCAGCCCGGGCCGGTGAGCACCAGGGCCGTCCACCACCCGCGCGCGTTGTCGGGTCGGCGTTCGGGCAGGAAGCGCAGGTAGTCCACCTGCTCGCCGATCTGCGGCAGCAGCGACAGCAGGGTGGAAGCCGCCATGCCGAACAGCATGAGGTTGATGCTGCCGTCGGGGTTGCCCTGGGCTCCGGTGTAGTGCATCCAGTCATGAAATTCGGCCCGGCCGCGGGTGGCGACATAGAACAGCGGCAGGAACTGCAGCACCAGCCAGATGCCCTGCGTGGCCAGCTGCATGCGGCTGATCAGGCTGATGCCGTACAGGGCGATCGGGATGACCACCAGGGAGCTGATGATGTGCGCCAGCGCCAGCGGGATGCCCAGAAGCATCTGCAGCGCGACGGACATGATGCTGGCTTCGATGGCAAACAGGATGAAGGTGAACGAGGCATAGATCAGCGAGGTGATGGTCGAACCCATGTAGCCGAAGCCGGCGCCGCGGGTGAGCAGGTCGATGTCCACGCCGTAGCGTGCCGCGTAGTGCGTGATGGGCAGCCCGACCAGGAACATCAGCATGCAGAATCCGGCGATCGCCCACACCGCGTTGGTGACACCATAGGCCAGCGTGAGCGAACCGCCGATCGCCTCACAGGCGAGGAACGCAATGGGGCCGAGCGCGGTGTTGCCGACACGGAACGAACTCTTGCGCGAGCGCTCGGCCGTGTAGCGCAGCGCGTAGTCCTCCAGGGTCTGGCTGTTGACCCACTGGTTGTACTGGCGCCGCTCGCGCACGATGCGCTGGCGCGGCTGGGCGTTCATGTGCGGCGCTTCATGCCTGCAGCGGGCGCGGCGACAGGCCGCCCGCATGGATGATGAAGTCCGCGATCTCCCGCACGCCGTGGTTCTGCTTCAGGTTGGTGAAGAAGAAGGGACGGGCGCCGCGCATCTTCCTCGCATCGCGGTCCATGACCTCGAGCGAGGCTCCGACCAGTGGTGCGAGGTCGATCTTGTTGATCACCAGCAGGTCTGAACGGGTGATGCCCGGACCGCCCTTGCGCGGGATCTTGTCGCCTGCGGAGACGTCTATCACGTAGAGGGTGATGTCGGCCAGCTCCGGGCTGAAGGTGGCGGCCAGATTGTCGCCGCCGCTTTCGATGAATATGAGCTCCAGGCCGGGAAAGCGTGCGGTCATTTCCGCCACGGCGGCGAGGTTGATGCTGGCATCCTCGCGGATCGCGGTGTGCGGGCAGCCGCCGGTCTCGACGCCCATGATGCGCTCGGGGGGGAGGCAGCCGGCGCGGGTCAGGAACTGCGCGTCCTCCTTGGTGTAGATGTCGTTGGTGATGGCTGCCGTGTCATAGGCGTGGCACAGGTGCCGGCACAGCCGCTCCGTGAGGGCGGTCTTGCCGGACCCGACCGGGCCACCTATGCCGACGCGCAGCGGGCCGGTGCCCTGGGCATGGGATGCGATGCTGGTGCTCATGAGCGGAAAAGCCTCGTGTACTGGGTTTCGTGCAGCATGGAGCACAGCTCCAGGCCGGGGGTGGCGGTGCCGAGGTCATCCAGCGGCACGCCGGAAGCGGCGGTGGCGACCGCATCGACCAGCGGCATCAGGCGCGCCACCGCGATCTGCGAGTCGGTCTGGCCCAGGGGGATGAGCCGGGTGCCCGCCGAAACCAGGTTGGCGGCGAGCCCTTGCAGAAAGGCCCGCAGCGCCTGTTCGAGCGCAATGCCGTGCACGGCGCAGGCCGCTGCAACCGCGACCGCGTGGGCGAGCGGGGCGCCGGCGAGATCCCCTGCGAATTCCCGCAGCCGCGGGTGTGGCCAGGCCCCGAGCGTGACGGCCAGGAACGCGGCACCCTGCTGGCAGCTTTCGAGCCTGGTTTCGGCGCTGCCGCGAAAGGCGGCACCGAGTTCCGCCACCGCCAGCAGATGGCGACGTCCAGACTCGCACCACTGCGGTTCGGGCGCGGCGGCCGCCTGCCAGGCGTGGATGAACAGGACCGCATCGATCCAGCCGCCGCCGTGCCTGAGCACCGCGGACGCGTAGTCCAGCAGCGTCGGCACATCGCGCACCGAGCCTTGTTCTACCGCCCACTCCATCCCGTGGCTGTAGCTGAAAGCCCCGGTCGGGTAAGCGGGGGATGTCCAGGCGAGCAGCTGGTACAGCGTATCGCTCATGGTGCATTTGCGTGACGGTGCGCGCCGGGCAGCAGCAGCATGGAATGGCCCTGCTGGTCATAGGCACCGGGTTCCGGCGTGAAGGGCTCCGCCACGTGTTCGATGACGGCGCCCAGGCCGCGCAGCATGTCTTCGATCACGGCATCTTCGCGGATCAGGATGCGCGCCGCCGCCAGCTGCGCAGGCAGGTGACGGTTGCCGATGTGCCAGGCCAGGCGGAGGAGGTGCTGCGGTGAGTCCGCGCCGACCGCCAGCAGGGGTTCCGGTGCGGCTTCGACCCGCACGATGCGCCCGTCATCGAGCTTGAGACCATCGCCCGCGTGCAGCACCGTGGCGCGGGCCAGGTCCAGCAGGAAGGCGAGGCCGCCCTCGGCGGTGAAGCGCAGCCGGCGCCGGTGGCGTTCCTCGTAGGTGAGCGTGATGCGGTCGGAGGCGCTCGCCGCCGGCCAGCTGCCTGCCGCCAGCACCTGTGTCGCCCGTGGGATGGTTTCCATGACCGGCTGACCGTCCGGGCCGCTAGAACAGGAAATAGCGCTGTGCCAGCGGCAGTTCCGCCGCGGGCTCGCAGGTCAGCAGCTGTCCGTCGGCCCGCACCTCGTAGGTTTCCGGATGCACTTCGATCAGCGGCATCGCGTCGTTCAACACCATGTCACGCTTGCCGATGGCGCGCGTGCCGGCGACCGCGACCGCCGGCCGCGAAAGGCCCAGCCTTTCCGGGCCATGACCGTCCAGGAAGGCCTTGCTGACGAAGGTGAGGGCGCTGGCGGATGCGCCGCGGCCGAGTGCGCCGAACATGGGCCGGTAGTGCACCGGCTGGGGCGTGGGAATGCTGGCATTGGGATCGCCCATCGGCGCGGCGGCGATCATGCCGCCCTTGAGCACCAGGTCGGGCTTGGCGCCGAAGAACGCCGGCGACCACAGCACCAGGTCCGCGAACGTGCCGGCCTCCACCGAGCCCACGTGGGCCGC
>DAIDKA010000051.1 GCA_027451085.1 Gammaproteobacteria bacterium | reverse complement strand
GGGACATGTGTGCCTTCGGCCTGCATGTAGTGCTGGAACGCCGCCAGGACGGTATCGGTGGACAAGACCGTGGGGTCGCCGCGCGTAAAAGCGACGTGCAGATCAAAGAGATCACGCCCCTTGTGGCGCTGGAACAGCGCCCGCATCTTGGTGGCGAGCATTTCGTTCAGGTTGAATGACACCAGTTGCGTCGAGAGCGCCTGATTCCGGAACGAGAAATCGAACTGCGGGTGCATCAGAGGCAAGTGCGGCGTACGCTCCGAAACATTGGTCTCGACCTCGATTTTCAGGAGCCGTCCAGGTTCGGCGACGCTCGGAACCTTGTAGATGCAGCGGAAGATCCGGGACTTCTGGGCCGCATTGCGGACCGCAAGTTTGAGGAAATCCCAGGTCCAGGACTGCTCGCGGCCGAGGATCGGACGCAGCACACGCATGACGGCCTTGCGGATATGGTCTTCCGGGCGGTCGCCGTAGACGACCAGATCTATGTCCTCGGAATACCGTGCTGCCGGAGCCAGATGCACCTTGTGCAATACGGTGCCGCCGCGCATGGCGACCTGGCTCGACAGGAAGCCGTCCTCGAAGATCGCCCGCATGGTCAGCGACAAGAGCAGATCCTGCTCGACCTGGTAAAGCTCGGGCCAGGGTACGGCGTGCTGGTGGGCCAGGATGTCCTGGCGGGTCAATTGAATCACGGCGGGGATCCTTCAAGTTCGATGTTGCGAAGGATGCGCCAGCGGTCATGCAGGGGAGCACCCTGGGCTGTTCTGCCCACCTGCAGGGGAACGGGGACATATGCCGCAGTCAGGTGACCCTCAGTAATTCGGGCCAGAGATTCGGCTCCAAGAGCCTCCAGCAGGTACCCGGTGCGCTGGACGACCGGGATTGCCACTCCGGCTTCCAGGGCCTGCTTCAGATCCGACATCTTGAGCCTGGGGAGGAGGTATTTGGCGACTTCCGCCACCCGCGCCAGACCGCCCACGCGCGGACTGAAGGCCACGAGGTCTAGCAGCGTAGCTGCCGGGGTGCTCACGTTCAGGGGGGCGGCCAGTCCCGACAACTGCTCCAGGGGCGTATGGGCGGTGCCTTGTTTGAGGAAGAATTCCACCCGCAGCCGTCCGAGGTCGAACGGCCGGAGCTGCAGTGGCACGATGACCTGGGTTACCAGGGGAACCTGGTGCTGCGATCCGTACACGGCCGCTGCGGACAGCAGACTCACGTAGTAGTGAGGAACCCGCTGGCTCAGGTAGTCGTGCAGCCAGGCGGACACCGGCGGCGCACCGCGCGGACGATCCTCGGGCGGCACGGTCAGGTAGAGAGAAGGGCGACCAGGCAGGCGGGCTACCTTCGTGCCCAGCCGCTCAAACTGCCGGCGGGCCAAAGGACGGGTGAGTCCTTCGCTCCGGGCATAGTCATCGAGGGCGCAAACCAGCTTGCCTTGAGCTTGGCGCGATTCTAGCCACTGCGCGAGATGGCCCCGCGAAAAGGTGCGTTTGGGGGTATCGGGGGATGCCGTTAATCTGTTTTCCACATTCGAATAGTGCCATTAAAGGGCATTTTTTGAATGTATATATTTTAGCATCCGAGCAGAATCTGTGATGCCGGATGGTCGGGGTTGCGAGGTGATGGCTTGGGCAGATGGCCTCTTAAGCATTGAGGTCAATAGTCCAGCTCACGGTTCATGGCACCTGAGTAGGGCACCGAAAATCAAGGATCGACTAAAAAGTCATTAAATTCAATTGATTGTGAGGGTGGCGTGGACGAGCCCACTGGGCGAAGGCCCGGCGCAGCACACTGATGGTGTTGTTGTAGGCCTTCTTGTTCCAGTGCTGACTATCCGCAATCTGGATGAGTGTCGAGTAGCGGATGCCCAGGAAGGGCAGGTGCCCGATATGGGGTCGCCAGACCCGGTCGAGGATGCGTCGGTGCGACATCAAGGCAACGGGTGCCAGATCCGAGCGGGCGACCCGAGCCTCGCAGTAGCGCAGAGAGGCGTCGAACACGTCGCTGCAGGTCGGCGTGTTCAGTGAAAGAGGCGCCCGATCCAAGTGCCGATAGTTCGGGAAGTCCTCCGTGAAGTGGAAGCTACCGGCGGCAATCCGTGCCTTGATGTGAGCCAGGTGCTCGCGGGCACGACGGAGATTCGCTTCCGTTGGGATCCAGGGCAGGCCGGGATCGTGTCCCCGGACGTGGTGTACGAGTCGTGATTCCTGGTCAAGTTGGACTCGTGCTCAGCTGACCACTGCGGATAGGGCGAACAAGATCCATTCCATCAGGACCCTCGATCGTGTGGCGCAGGAGCTTGGCGAGGATGCCAATTGGCTTTCAGACGTCGCCGCCGGGATGGAACCGGAAGACGGTCTCATCTGGGTTTATGGACGGGATGACGACGGCACCATGGCTTTTTCCGATGACGGTATCGAAAGTCTCCGGAACCTGATCGAAATCCGCCGTGGCCTTGGCCGATAGGGACTCAATTTCGACGAGGCCGAGTGGCGACCTCGGTAACCTCATCGCTCCGCCGCTGCAGAAGCTCCCACGCGAGAAGTCATCGAGCGTGCAAGGCGGCGGTTTCCCGACCTGGCATTGCTGAGCCTGGAGCCACGCATCCAAGAGGTGGTCGTGCAACCGGGTGTCAAGGTCGAGCCGCTCAGTTCAAAGCAGGTCTGAACTGCTGATCCGGGAAACCGCCGGGTCATTTGCGTGACGGTTGTGGCGTCGCGCGATCAGAGCGATGCCCACCACGGCAATGGCGAATACCGCCGGAAATGCTGCGAGCACTACGAAGGGACTGCGGCTGACCCGGTGGGTGAGCAGCCATGTGCCCAGCAGCGGCGCCGCGATCGAGCCCACCTTGCCGATGCTGGCGCCCCAGCCAGCGCCACGGGCACGCTCACTGGTGGGGTAGTAAACCCCCAGAATGCTTTGAATGCCGTAATGGCTGCCGCCGAGCAGCAGATATACAAGTGCTGTCAATGACATGAATGCCGCTGCGCTGACGTGGTGGAGTCCGATGATCAGCAACAACGGTATTGCGAGAACTGGCATCACGGCCAGACTTGCGGCGCCGAGGCGGTCCGTGAATCGCATCAGTGCCACCGCGCCGGTGGCACCGACCAGGGCGTTGAACGCGGTCGACCAGGCGGCGCCGCTGCGGCTGAGTCCCATCTGCTCGAACACAATCGGCCCCCAGGTTGCAAAGAAGTACTGGGTGATGGAGCTGGCGGCGAAGGCCAGCCACAGCAATGGGGTGATGTAGCGCAGCGGACCCTCGAAGAGGGCACCCGGTCCGCCGGAATTCGAGGCGGGCGCGACGCTTGACACCAGTTGGGAGGGGTCTGATCGGCGGTCCGGAGCGAGGCGCCGCACGATGTCTGTCATGCGTCGCGGGTCCCCGCCGCGGCACGCGAGAAACCGCAACGATTCCGGCAACTTCTGCCATACCAGCACCGCCGCTCCAATGGAGGCGACTCCACCGCAAACAAACATCGACTGCCAGCCCAGGGAGGGAATCAGCAGGACCGACAGCGGCCCGGAGACACAGATTCCCAGGCCATAGCCGAGCATGCTCAGTGTGACCACCGTGGCGCGGTACCGCGTCGGCACGTATTCGATGCTGAGGGTCCAGATCAAAGGCAGGGTGCCGCCCAGCGCAATACCACCGGCGAAGCGGATGACCAGCAGCTCGGAGGTGCGGTCGGCGGCTGCGAGGAGCAGGGTGAACAGTCCTGACATTCCTACGGCTGCAATGAGGGTGCGTCGCCGTCCGAACTGGTCGCCCAGGAAGCCGAACAGCAATCCACCGAGCATCGCGCCGGCACTGCCGCTGGCGAACACCATCCCCAGCGCGGCGCGGTCCAGGAGGTACTGTGACTGCAGGTAGGGTGCAACGAAGGCAATGGAGTTGAGATCAAAGCCGTCCAGGAACGTCACCAGCCAGGAGATGCTCACCAGGCTGATGACGAAAGCGTTCAGCCGCTGCGACTCGAGGACCTGACCGACATCCACGGACGGTAGCTCGGATGCGGCGGGCCATCCGGGATTCAACGGCGGCCCGCTCGCCGGCGTCAGAGCGAGGACCCCCCGTGCATCGGTTTCAGCCGGGTGTGTCATACACGGTGGTGCGCCGCATGTCCCGGGGGTAAAGCGTGTCCTCGAAAGCGGTGGCCCGATGCATCGTGCTGCGGTTGTCCCAGATCACCAGGTCCCCGGGCCTGTGCCACTGCACTGCACAAGTGAACTGCGGCTGGGTGGCAAATGCCATGAGTTCCTGCAGCAACTGCCGTCCCGTCGCCTCCGGCCAGCCGACGATGTGCGAGGCGTGTGCGGCAAGATAAAGAGTTCTGCAGCCGGCGCCGGCGTGAAATTGCACCAGACGATGTTGGGAGGGCGGCTTGGACGCTCGTTCCGCTGCGGTCGGTGCGGGGTAGCCGGCAATCATGCGTGAGTGCCACAGCCAGTGTTCCGCGACGAGGTCCTCGATGAGGTCGCGGGTCGCCGGCGGCAAGGCGGCGTAGGCCGAGCGCATGTCAGCGAACTGGGTGTCGCCCCCGACAGGAGGTACGCGATGTGCCAGCAGCAGTGAATAAGCCGCACGGTGCGGGTTGAAGGATGAATCCGTATGCCACAGCGCATTGCCCCTGTTGTAGATGCGTCGACGTTCATCCGTCAATATCCGGCCTTCCCGGTCCAGGTTGCCCGCGTCAAACAGCTCCGGATACGCGAAGCGCGTGGATTGTGCATCGAACAATTTCGGCGCGGTTTCAAGCCTGCCGAACTGGCGGCTGAACTCGATGTGGCGCAGGTCATCCAGGCCCGTGTCCCGGAACACGGCGACTCCGAAGCGGTCCAGCACACCGATGATCTCGGCCACGGCGGCTGCCGGGACGGGGCTTGAAAAGTCCACCCCGTCGACCTCCGCAACGAAGCAACCACCGAGTTTCTTCACGTCGAGTTTCATGCGCTGTCTGTTTCCGAAGGCATGCTTTCATTCCAGAACGGAGTGGACTACTGTTTCAACCCGGGCACAGCGGCGCACACGATCATGCAGGAGAGGGTGTTGTCTTTGCAACGGAAGAAGGTGGCTGATGCAGGTCTGGGTCTTCGCGGCGGCGTTAATAAAAACAGCCGGGCGCCGCGTTGGTTCGCCGGAGTCTCCGCTGACGGCGAGCTGGTCCTGCGCCGCTGCGACAGCGGCGATCCGCAGGTCGAAGGACATATAAAGTACTCTTTTGCACAGGGCCTCACCTTCGTTGCCCGTCGTTGGCGCAACGTCATGAATGACGACCTGCTTGAATTCGGACAGAGCCATGTGCGCTGGGGCACGCTGTACTGGATTGCGATATTCGGCGATCGCGTCAATCAGACCCAGCTTGCGGCGCGCATGGGCATCGAACAGCCCACCCTGGGACGGGTGCTGCGCGAGCTGGAGGCGGACGGCTTGATCGAGCGGCACGCGCCGGCGGGGGACCGGCGCGCACGTGTCATCAGCCTCACTGCTGCTTCCAAGCCGTTGATGCGAAAAATCAATCGCATTCAGAACACGGTGCGGGCCAGCCTTCTTGAGGGCATCGAGCCGGCGGAGCTTGCGAGCTGCCTGACGGTTTTCGCCAGGATCCTTGAAAACGCCGAGCGGCACTCTGCAAAGCGGCGCTGATCGCACTGCACCCACGCTCGCACCGTGCCCGCGGAATGCTGCGCCGCCGCAGCGGGTGTGCGGTGATGCGACGCGACATCGATGCCGGCATGGCATCCGGCCGGATCTTTTCAAATGTTGACAAGTCTATCCAGCCGAGAATAGTCTCGGCCCAATTACAAAATATGCTTCGCAATTAGAAAGCATGCATTGAATTCTGGCCGCGCGTCGCGGGGGAGCGCGGAATATTTCGATCCGGTCGGCCGGGCTTTCGGGGGCGCGCGCCCGGCGAGTTTGTCTAAAAAGATCAATTCAGGGGGTACCTATGACGACGCAGAATGCGGCGGGGAAGCACAGGCAGAAATCCCGCGGTGCAGCACGATACCTGGTGTCAGTGGCCGTGGCCGCCGCGATGGGTGGGGCGGGATGGGCGCATCGGGCAATTGCGGCGGATCCACCCGCCGCCAGCGATCAGACAACTGCGTCGTCATCTGCTCCCGAGCCGCAGATGGCCGAGGTGATGGTGACCGGCTCGCGCATCGCCCGCACGCGAGATCTCGACGCGCCGAGTCCGATTTCGACCGTCGGACAGGACTTGCTCAACAATTCATCCGCGACCGGCGTCGAATCGATCCTGAACCAGCAGCCGCAGTTTGTGCCGCAGACCACGCAGTTCACCAGTCAGGTTCAGGCGACCCCGACGCAGTCGCCTGGCACGGCGACCCTGAACCTGCGTGGCCTGGGCGACAACCGCAACCTCGTGCTGGTGGACGGTCAGCGCTGGCAGCCCAGCAATGCCAGCCTCGTGGTCGACATCAATACCATCCCATTGGCGGCGGTGGAGAGTGTCGAAACCATCACCGGCGGCGCCTCGGCTGTGTACGGTCCGGATGCCATCGCCGGCGTGGTGAACTTCATCCTGAAGAAGGACTTCCAGGGACTGGATGTCGACGTTCAGCACGGTGAGTCGTTCCAGGGGGATGCCGGCAATACCCGCGTGAGCGTCCTCATGGGCATGAACAGCGCGGACAATCGCGGCAACGTCATGATCGGCCTGGACTGGACCAAGCGCGATGCGATCTACCAGGACCAGCGCAGTTTCTACACCAATGGCTTCAGTGATCCGAACAATGTCAGTTCCGGCTTCCTGG
>DAIDKA010000050.1 GCA_027451085.1 Gammaproteobacteria bacterium | reverse complement strand
TGCCCACCTCGAGCGTGCGGCGCGCATCGACCGCCGTCAGCAGCGAAATGAGACAGTCAACCGGAAAGTACACATGGCGGATCGCCTGTCCGGGATTGTAGAGGGACCGGCCGAACTGCAGATCGACCGGCTCGAGCTGTTCCAGCAGGCGCCGGCTGCCGCGAGCGGGCAGACCGGCCAGCAACTGGTTACCGGTGTTCTTCAGACCTTGCATGCACTTCGCCTTCCGGAGGGAGAGTCCGGAACATCATGTGCACCTGGGCCTGCGTTGTATGTACGGCGACGAACCTAGGCGCCGGCCTGCAGCACCGACGCTGCCGGCCGGCACCGCGGACTCATCCGCGGCTTTCGCGCTTGGCCTTCTTGGCCGCCCGCTTCTCCTCCAGCGTTTTGGCCGGCTTCTTCCGCGTCTCCTTCTTCTTGTCCATGCCCTTGCTCATGCCTGTCTCCTTATGGAACCGTCGTCAGGTTAGCATTGGGTAATACAACTCGGAGCAAATGGCAACATTCACGGCGCAGGTGCGACCGCCGGCCCTGCGGTCCCGACCCGGGGCGATGTGCCTGACGTGGCGGTCAGCGGTGGTGGCTGGGCAGGCTCATCGCTCATGGCCACGAATCCGCCGGTCTGCCGGCGCCACAACCGTGCATACAGACCGCCGCGCGCGATCAGCTGCGCGTGCGTGCCGCTTTCGACGATCCGCCCCTGGTCCATCACCACCAGCCGGTCCATGCGCGCGATCGTCGACAGGCGGTGGGCGATGGCGATCACGGTCTTGCCCTGCATCAGCACGTCGAGGCTGTCCTGGATGGCGGCCTCGGCCTCGGAATCCAGCGCGCTGGTCGCCTCATCGAGCACCAGGATCGGGGCGTCCTTCAGCAGCACGCGTGCGATGGCGATGCGCTGGCGCTGGCCACCCGAGAGCTTGACGCCACGCTCGCCGACGTAGGCCTCATAGCCTGCGCGCCCCTCGCCATCTACAAGGCGCGGGATGAACTCATCCGCGCGCGCCTTGCGCACGGCGTCCTCGATCTGTGCCTGCGAGGCTTCGGGGCGGCCGTACAGCAGGTTGCTGCGGATCGAGCGGTGCAACAGGGAGGTATCCTGGGTCACCGCGCCGATCTGGCCGCGCAGGCTTTCCTGCGTCACCTGCGCAATGTCGGCACCGTCGATCAGGATGTTGCCGGACTGCAGGTCATACAGCCGCAGCAGCAGGTTCACCAGCGTGGTCTTGCCGGCCCCGGATGGACCGACCAGGCCGATCTTCTCCCCGGCGCGCACGTGCAGGTCGAGCCCGGTGAGCACACCGCCCTTCTTCCCGTAGTGGAAGTGGATGTCACGGAACGAGATCGCGCCGGCGGTGACGGTCAGCGGCGGCGCACCCTCGCGGTCCTGCACCGTGCGCGGCTGCGAAATACTGGTGATGCCGTCCTGCACGGTGCCGATGTTCTCGAACAGGCCATTCACCACCCACATGAACCAGCCGGACATGTTGTTGATGCGCAGCACCAGTCCGGTGGCGACCGCGATGGCGCCCAGGCTCACGCGCCCCTGGCTCCACAGCCACAGCGCCAGCCCGGTGGTGCCGACGATGTTCAGCCCGCTCAGGGTGGTGACGGCAATGTCCAGCCCGGTGGTCAGGCGGGTCATGTACTGGCTGCGGCCCAGCCAGTCGCGCATGGCCTCGGCGACGTATTCCTGCTCGCGCCGGGTGTGGGCGAAGAGCTTGAGCGTCATGATGTTGCTGTAGCCGTCCACGATGCGGCCCATCAGCTTCGAGCGCGCCTCCGAGGACTTCCACGAGCCCTGCCGGGTGCGCGGAATGAAGTACGCCAGCACCACGCCATACAGCACCACCCATAGCACGAGCGGTATCGCCAGCCGCACGTCAGCCTGCACGAACAGCACCAGCGCGCTGCCGGTGTAGACCAGGACATACCAGACCGCATCCACCAGCTGCACAGCCGAGTCGCGCAGGCTCGCCCCGGTCTGCATGATGCGGTTGGACAGCCGGCCTGCGAAATCATTCTGGAAGATCGCCAGGCTCTGGCGGCTTAAGTAGTGGTAGTGCTGCCAGCGGATCCGGCCCGTCAGGCCCGGCGTGATCGCCTGGTTGACCAGCAGGTCGTGCAGGCCGGACAGCAACGGACGCAGCACCAGCGCCACGAACGCCATCCACAGCAGTGCACGGCCGTGCTGCCGGAAGAAGTCCGCCGCGGGCGCCCCCCGGGCCATGTCCACGATCCGGCCGATGTAGGCGAACAGCGCAACCTCGACCAGCGCAAAGCCCAGGCCGACCACCAGCACCGCAGCCAGTACCGGCCAGGCCTGCTTCAGGTAGTGGATGTAGAACCGCCCTACGCCCTGCGGCGGCGTGACGTCATCCACCGGTGCGAACGGGTCGATCAGCGATTCAAACCAGCGGATCAGCATGGTCCTGCCTTGCGCCGGTGGCCGGCTCACCGCCCCACCAGCCGCCGCAGGGCATCCCGATCCAGCGCCCCTTCCCACTGCGCCACCACCAGCGCGGCGACACAGCTGCCCACGAGGTTCACGAACGTCAGCGCTTCAGCGAGCAGCCGGTGGATGCCCAGCACCAGCGCGATGCTCGCCACCGGGATCGAGCCCACCGCGCCCAGGGTGCCGGCCAGCACGACGAACGCCGCCCCGGCGACACCGGCCGCGCCCTTGGAGGTCAGCAGCAGCACGGCGAGGATCACCAGCTGCTGACCCACATCCAGAGGCGTGTTGGTGGCCTGGGCAAGGAACACCACGACCGTCGCCAGGTACAGGCAGGTGCCGTCCAGGTTGAACGAGTACCCCGTGGGCACCACCAGGCCGACCACGGACTCCTCGCAGCCCAGCGCGCGCAGCTTCTGCATGATCCGCGGCAGCACGGTCTCGGTGGAGGTGGTGGCCGCGACGATGACGATTTCGTCGCGGATGTATCCCAGCAGCCGCCACAGGCTGACGCCGAGCCAGGCGCACACCGCGCCGAACACCACGGCCACGAACAGCGCGGAAATCCCGTACAGCGTCAGGATGAGCTTGCCCAGCGCCATGATCGAGCCGGCGCCGAACCTGCCGACGGTGAAAGCCATGGCGCCGAAGGCGCCCAGCGGCGCCGTGTACATGACGATGCCGACGATGCGGAAGAAGACCTCCCGCAGGCTGTCCACGAGCCGCAGCACCGGCTGGCCCCGCTCGCCCAGCGCCGCAAGCGCCGCAGCAAACAACACCGACACGAACAGCACCGGCAGCACCTCGCCGTGCGTGAAGGCACCCACGAAGGTCGAGGGGACGATGGCCTGCAGGAACTCAACCACCCCCTGCTTGTGCGCGCGGGCGGTGTAATCGGCGACGGCGGAGACATCCACCGTGTGCAGATCGACATTCATCCCGGCGCCGGGCTTCAGCAGGTTCACCGCCACCAGCGCCAGCAGCAGCGCCACGCTGGTGATGAGCTCGAACCACACGATGGCCTTGAGGGCCACCCGCCCGACGCGGCGCATGTCGTTCATGCCGGCGACGCCATGCACCACGGTGCAGAACACCACCGGCCCGATCAGCATCCGCACCAGCGCGATGAAGGCATCGCCCAGCGGCTTCATCTGCGCCGCGAGCGCCGGCTTGCACAGCCCCAGCACGAACCCCGCGAGGGTCGCCAGCAGCACCTGGAACCACAGCTGCTTCACCATGCGTCGCACAACACCCCCAGCTGGTACTCTTAACTTCAGCAGCTGCGTGTGCGTGCTGTCATCCACGCCGGCGGATCCTGCCGGCAGGTGCCTGGGCTGGCGGCCGGATCAGAGACCGGCGGCCGCAAGGCGTGCCGCAAGCCGCGGGTACACACGGTAGGCATTACCCTCGAAGATCCTGGACTTGTCGGCGGCCGACAGCGCCGAGGCATCGATGTAGCGCTTGGTGTCGTCGTAGTTGAAACCCGTGGTCGGGTCCACGCCGCGCACCGCGCCGACCATCTCCGAGCCGAACAGGATGTTGTCCACCGGGATGACCTTCAGCAGCAGGTCGATGCCGGGCTGGTGGTACACGCAGGTGTCGAAAAAGACGTTTTTCATCACATGCGTGTCCAGCGGCGGACGCTTCATGTCCTGCGCCAGGCCGCGGTAGCGGCCCCAGTGGTACGGCACGGCGCCGCCACCGTGCGGGATGATCAGCTTCAGCGTCGGGAAGTCCCTGAACAGGTCCCCCTGGATGAACTGCATGAACGCGGTGGTGTCCGCATTGATGTAGTGCGCGCCGGTGGCATGGAAGTTCGGATTGCACGAGGAACTGACGTGCACCATGGCCGGCATATCCAGCTCCACGAGCTTTTCGTAGATCGGGTACCAGAACCGGTCCGTCAGCGGCAGCGACGTCCAGTTGCCGCCCGACGGATCAGGGTTGAGGTTCGCGCCGATGAAGCCCATCTGTGCGCAGCGCTCCAGCTCCTTGACGCTGCCCTTGAGGTCCGCGCCCGGGGACTGCGGCAGCATGCACACGCCGACGAAGTTCTTCGGGTACAGGCCGACGACGCGCTCGATCAGGTCATTGGAGATCTGCGACCACGTAAGGCTCGTGGCCTCCGTGCCGATGTGATGCGCCATGGTGGAGGCACGCGGCGAGAAGACCGTGAGGTCCGAACCGCGTTCGCGCTGCAGTTTCAGCTGGGCCTTCTCCAGGCTGTCGCGGATCTGGTCGTCGCTGATCTGCAGCGACTCGCGCGAGGGGGTCTGCGCCGGGTCCTTGAGCGCCGCCTTCTGGGCGTCGCGGAAATCAGTCAGGGCCTGGGGTGCGGTGGTGTAGTGGCCATGGCAGTCGATGATCATTGTTCCAGTCCAGTGCGGCATCGAAAAGGTGCGCAGATGCTACCATGCGGCAGCCGGCGCGGCGCCGGCGCCCCTTGTTCCGAGGCATCCCATGCAGACACGTCCCCTGGGCAGAACCGGCGTCACCCTCTCAGGCCTGGGTTTCGGCTGCATGACCCTGATCGGCTGGTACGGCACCCGTGACGACGCGGAAGCCACCCGCACTCTGCTTACGGCGCTGGACCGGGGCATCACCCACCTGGACACCGCCGCCAGTTACCAGAACGGGGAAAACGAAAAATTCGTGGGCTCGGTGATCAAGGGCCGCCGCCAGAGGCTGTTCCTCGCCACCAAGTACGGCATCACCCGCAACGCCGCGGGGCAGATGCTGATCGACAACAAGCCCGAGTCCCTGCGCCAGGCGGTGGACAGCAGCCTCGCGCGCCTGGGCACTGATTACATCGACCTGTTCTACCTGCACCGCATCGACCGGGACACCAGCATCGAGGATTCCGTGGGAGAACTGAGCCGCCTTGTGGCCGCGGGCAAGATCCAGCACATCGGCCTGTCTGAGTGCAGCGTGGCGACCCTGCATCGCGCCCATGCCGTGCATCCCATCGCGGCCGTGCAGAGCGAATACTCGCTGTGGTCACGCGAACCTGAAGGCGGCATCCTCGCGGCCTGCCGCGAACTGGGCGCGGGCCTGGTGGCCTACAGCCCCCTCGGCCGCGGCTTCCTGGCAGCCAACTTCAAGACCCTGGCCGAGCTGCCAGCGGACGACGCCCGGCGCAACCAGCCCCGCTTCCAGCAAGCCAACGCCGGACATAACGCGAAGGTGGTGGAAGCATTGCAGGCGTTCGCCACCGCCAGAGGCTGCACCCTGCCGCAGCTGGCCATTGCCTGGGTGCTGGCCCAGGGCAACGATCTACTGCCCATC
>DAIDKA010000049.1 GCA_027451085.1 Gammaproteobacteria bacterium | reverse complement strand
CACCGGCACGCGCTGCTTGGCGGCCAGCGATCCTGCGATCGCCAGCACCGCCACGATGGGCCAGTAACGACCGAACCACATCACGATGCCCAGCGCCGTGTTGTAGAACGGTGTGTTGGCGGAAAGGCCACCGAAGGCACTGCCATTGTTGTTGGCCGCGGACGAGAAGGCGTAAAGGATCTCGGTGAAACCGTGCGCGCCGGGGTTGGCCACGCCGGCCTGCCCCGCTGTTGTCGACACCGCCACCGCGGTACCCACCAGCACCAACAGCGGCATCACCAGGATGGCGATCGAACTCATCTTCATCTCGAAGGCCTCGATCTTCTTGCCCAGGTACTCCGGCGTGCGGCCTATCATCAGCCCGGCGATGAACACACCGACAATGGCGAACACCAGGATGGAGTACAGCCCGGTGCCGACACCGCCGAAGACCACCTCGCCCAGCTGCATCTGGAACAGCGGCACGAAGCCCCCGAGCGGCGTGAAGGAATCATGCATGGCGTTGACCGCGCCGCAGGAAGTTGCGGTGGTGATCGTTGCGAACAGCGCCGAGGCGGCGATGCCGAAGCGGGATTCCTTGCCTTCCATGTTGCCGCCCGGCTGCAGGCCGCTTGCAGTCTGATCCACGCCCAGGTGCGCCAGCAGCGGGTTGCCGGCCTGCTCGGAGTACTCGGCAAGCCCCAGCAGCGGCACGAAGAGCAGCAGCATCGCTGCCAGCACCGCCCAGCCCTGGCGGGTGTCACCCACCATGTGGCCGAAGGTGTAGGTCAGCGCCGACGGTATCAGCAGGATCGCCAGCATTTCCAGGAAGTTGCTGAGCGCCGTCGGATTCTCGAACGGGTGCGCCGAGTTGGCATTGAGGAAGCCGCCACCGTTGGTGCCCAGCTCCTTGATGCTCTCCTGCGAGGCCATGGGGCCCATGGGCAGCGTCTGGGTGTGCGTGGTCGCTGTAGCCGTCACCGGATTGCCCTGGGCGTCCTTGACCGGATTGCCGGCGGCGTCGGTTTTCGGGTTCTGGTAGGTCAGCGTTTCGATCGTCGTCACGTCCTTGTCGGCGGCGAAGGTCTGCACCACGCCCTGCGACACCAGCGTCACGGCCAGCACTGCCGCCAACGGCAGCAGCACGTACAGCGTCACGCGCGTGACGTCGGTCCAGAAGTTGCCGATGGTGGCGGTGCTATGGCGCGCAAGGCCGCGGATCAGAGCGATGGCCACCACGATGCCGGTGGCCGCGGACAGGAAGTTCTGCACCGCCAGCGCCGCCATCTGCGTCAGGTAGCTCATGGCGGACTCACCGGAGTAGCCCTGCCAGTCGGTGTTGGTGATGAAGCTCACCGCGGTGTTGAACGCAGAGTCCGGCGTCGGAGCGGAAAAATGCCCGGGGTTCAGCGGCAGCACGCCCTGCAGGCGCTGCAGCGCATAGACCAGCAGCCCGCCACCCAGGTTGAACAGCAGCAGCGCAATGGCGTAGCGCTTCCAGTCCATCTCCACCGCCGGGTTCACACCGGCGGCACGATGGAACAGGCGCTCGACCGGCGCGCCCCAGCGCAGCAGGCCCTTCGGCGGGCCTTCCATCACATTCGCCAGGTACAGTCCCAGGGGCTTGGTGCACGCCAGCACCAGCGCCAGGAACACCAGGATCAACGTCATGGTTGCGGCAGGCATCAGAATTTCTCCGGCCGGATCAGCGCATAAACCAGGTACACGGTCAGTCCCGCCGTCAGCAGGCCGCCGATGAGGTAAAACCCGCTCATGCGCGGCCCTGAAGCCTGGACAGGCCGACGACCAGAAGGTGGGTGAGCGCATACAGCGCCAGGATCAACAGCACAAAGACAATATCCATCACACGCTCCGCGAACCCGGACTGAGGATGGAACGCACTGTAGGCCGGCAAACGTTAGCGGGACGTTAGGAAACGCCACGGACACCATCAGCGGGTACCATCCCGCCATGGCATCACGGAAACCGGCCGGAACCGGCGCGGCGCTCGCCTCTGCGCTGCTGTTCGGCATCACAACCCCCCTGGCGAAACTGCTGCTGGGCAGCGCGCCGCCCCTGTTGATCGCCGGACTTCTTTATGTGGGCGCCGGAGCCGGCCTGTCGCTGTGGCTGCTGCTGACGGACTGGCGACACACCCGGCCCGCGCTGCCGCGGGCGGACTGGCCCTGGCTCGCCGCCGCAATCGGCGTCGGCGGCATCGCGGCACCGGCCCTGCTGATGCAGGGACTCACCGAGGCCAGCGCGGCCTCTGCCTCCCTGCTGCTGAACCTGGAGGCCGTATTCACGGCGGGCCTGGCCTGGCTGGCCTTCAGGGAACACGCCAGCCGGCGCGTAGTCAGCGGGTTCGCGGTCATTCTCATGGGCGGTGTGCTGCTGGCCTGGCCCGGCGCGGGCGACACATCACTGCCGACGAGAGCCGCCCTGCTGATTGCGGGCGCCTGCCTGTGCTGGGCCCTGGACAACAACCTGACTCGCAGGATCTCGGCCGGGGACGCGCGCCTCATCGGCGCCATCAAGGGCCTGGCGGCAGGCGCCACCAACAGTGCCCTCGCCCTCGGACTGGGTGCGAAGCTGCCCACCGCGGCACCACTGGGCGCGGTGCTGCTGCTGGGCCTGCTGGGCTACGGCGTCAGCGTGGTGCTGTACATACAGGCCCTGCGGCACCTGGGCACGGCCCGCACCGGAGCCTACTTCGCGACCGCGCCCTTCATCGGCGGCGCGCTGGCGCTGACGCTGTCCGGTCAGACACCCCCACTGCTGTTCTGGCCGGCAACTGCCTGCATGGCCCTCGGCGTATGGCTGCATCTGACCGAGCGTCACCAGCACGAGCACGGCCACGCGCCCATGGTGCATACGCACGAGCACGGTCACGACGAGCACCACCAGCACGAGCACGGCCCGGAATGGGACGGCCGCGAGCCCCACGTCCACGAGCACCGGCACGGCCCGCTGCGCCACAGCCATGTACACTTCCCGGACATCCACCACCAGCATCCGCACTGATGTCCGGTATGGCGTAGCATCGTCAACATGGCCCGTTCCGATTCCGCCAAGCTGCTGCAGGCCGTTATGGATGGCGCCACCGACGCCATCTTCCTGAAGGATCTCGACGGTCGCTTCCTGCTGGTCAACCGGGCCGCGGCCAGCTACATCGGCCGCGGGTCCCCGCAGCTGCTGGGACTCAACGCGACCGAGACCTTCGGCGCCCCCATCGGCCACACACTGCGCGAACGCGAGCTGCAGGTGCTGCAGACCGGCGAGCCGCTGACCACGGAGGAAAGCTTCGTCTTCGACGACCAGGTGCAGACCTTCCTCACCACCCGCAGCCTTTACCGTGACGAGCAGGGGCACGTCATCGGGCTGATCGGGATCGCGCGTAACATCACGGACATGAAGCGCGCGGAACGGGAGCTGCGCGAAGCCAAGGACAAGGCGGAAGCCGCAGAGCGGGTCAAGAGCGCCTTCCTCGCCACCATGAGCCACGAGATCCGCACGCCGCTCAATGCCGTCATCGGCATGACCAGGCTGGCGCTCAGCACCAGCCTCGACCCACAGCAGCGCAACTACCTGGAGAAGGTGGACGCCTCGGCAGCCACGTTGCTCGACATCCTCAATGACGTGCTCGACCTGTCCCGCATCGAGGCCGGAGGCCTCAGGCTCGAAAGCACCCCGTTCAGGCTCGACACCGTGCTGGCCTCCGTTCGCGGCGTCACCGCCCTGAAGGCGGAGGAGAAGGGCCTCGAGCTGACCTTCTCCATTGCACCGGACGTGCCGCGCACGCTGCGCGGGGACCCGTTGCGTCTCAGCCAGGTGCTGATCAACCTGGTAGGCAATGCCGTGAAGTTCACGCACCGCGGCGCAATCACGGTGTGCGTGCAGGCGCTCGCCCTCGATGAGGGCCGGGCAAGACTGCAGTTCTCGGTGCAGGACACCGGCATCGGCCTGGAGCCTGGCCAGCTCGACCAGCTGTTCCAGGCCTTTTCACAGCTGCGGCCGGACATCTCGCGCCGTTACGGCGGCACCGGGCTGGGGCTTGCGATCTGCCGGCAGCTGGTGGAGCTCATGGGCGGGCGCATCTGGGCCGTGGGCGATCCCGGTCACGGCAGCACCTTCCACTTCGTGGTGGAGCTCGTTGCCATCCCGGAAGCGCAGCTGCCGCACGACGCTCCGGCGCTGCGCGGCAGAGGCCGGTTGAGGATTTCGCCGCACGCGCGGCGGCACCTGTCCGGCCGGCGAGTGCTGGTCGTCGACGACAACCTGCTGAACCGCGAGGTCGTCGGCGAGATGCTGCGGGCGGCCGGCGTACAGGCCGACATGGCGTTCAATGGCATCCATGCGCTGCGCCAGCTGGATGCCACGCGCTATGACGCAGTGCTGATGGACCTCTACATGCCGGAAATGGACGGGCTGGCCGCCGCCCGCGAAATCCGTCGCCAGGCGCGCTTCGACAACCTGCCGCTGATCGCGCTCACCGCCCAGAACATGGCGGCCGACCACGACACCAGTCTTGCGGCAGGGATGAATGCGCATCTGACCAAGCCCGTGGATGAAACCTTGCTGTGCGACACATTGCTGCGGCTGCTGCCCGGGGCCGCGCCCCCGGCGTTCTGCCTCGACCGCCTGGGCAAGGACCCGGCCCGCCTGAGGTCCCTGCTCAAGGGCTTTCTGGATGAGACCGCCGAGGTCCACGATCGGGTCTCGACGCTGCTCGGCACCGGCGAGTTGGCCGCCGCTGCCTCGCTGGTCCACTCAGTGCGAGGCTCGGCCTATTACCTCGATGCCCTCGCGGTATACGACAGCACCACGGCGCTGGAAGAGGCGCTGCAACGGGCCGATACCGCCGCCGCCGGGCAGCTGCTCGCCACATTCACTGCTACCCTGTCGGTCCTGCGGTCGCAGCTGCATCAACACCTGGCCGCGCACTGCTGACTGGCGCAGATTCCAACGGGAGATTGTCATGATCACCTCTTCAGCAACCCGGCGTCTCATGGATTTGCTGGGCATCGACCATCCAGTGGTCCAGGCGCCCATGGCAGGCACGTCGACACCGGCCATGGCCGCCGCGGTCTCAAACGCCGGTGGCCTGGGTTCCCTCGGCGTGGGCGCAATGACCGCGGCGCAGGCGGCCGGGACCATTGCGGCCTTCCGTGCGGCTTCCGCCCGCGCGCTCAACGTCAATGTGTTCTGCCACCTTCCCGCGCGTCCCGACCCGGCGCGGGAGGTCGCCTGGCTGCGGCGGCTGCGACCGCATTTTGAACGCTGGGGTGCCCACCCGCCGGCCAAGTTGGCGGAGATCTATACGAGCTTTCTCGAAGACGATGCCATGCTGGACATGCTGCTGGCAACCAGACCGACCGTGGTGAGCCTGCACTTCGGTGCGCCGCGCCGGGAGCGCATCCAGGCGCTGCGTGATGCCGGCATCGTGCTGTTCGGCACGGCCACCAGCCTGGCTGAAGCCCGCGCGCTCATCGACGCCGGTGTGCAGGTGATCGTCGCCCAAGGTTACGAGGCGGGCGGCCACCGTGGCGTGTTTGATCCGGACGCGGCCGATGACCGGTTGGGAACGCTGGCTTTGACGCGACTGCTGGCACGCAGTTTCAGCGAGCCGATCATCGCTGCAGGCGGCATCATGGACGGCCAGGGCATCGCTGGCGCATTGCAGCTGGGCGCGGCCGCCGCACAGCTCGGCACTGCCTTTGTCCCCTGCACCGAGTCTGCGGCCGATGCCGGCTATCGCGCGGCGCTGTTCAGCGACGCCGCGCAGCACACCGTGATGACGCGGGTCATATCCGGCCGTCCGGCGCGCTGCCTCAGCAACCGCTTCACCACCCTCGGCGCCAACCTCACTGATGCTGCCGTACCGGACTATCCGCTTGCCTATGACGCCGGCAAGGCGCTGCACGCCGCCGCCGAAGCAGCCGGCGACCACGGCTATGGCGCCCAGTGGGCCGGACAAGGCGCACCGCTCGCACGATCCATGCCGGCGGCCCGGCTGATGGAAGCACTGGTCGAAGAGATGGGTGGTGCCAACCCTACTCAGACGGCAGGTTGAGTCCCGGGGGCAAGGAGCCAGGGACCGTGGCATGGATTACGCCCGGCAGGGATGAACAGCCTGGTCCAAGGTACGGCATGCATCGGCGCCATCCCGCAGCTGCCATCGCGCACCGGACTGCCCTGCATGTCCACGATGTGACAAAAACATCAAACAACGGTCCGGAAGCACCGGACACCTCACAGTTTCCCGGACCGCAGCGCATGACAATTCAGGTTACAGGCACCTGGGCCGATTTGAACAGGATCACAAGAGTTACCGGGACACCCATGGCTCTGACTTCCACACTCAACCGGTTTCAGCAGATCATGGCGCTGATCACCCTCGGCACACCCATTGCCGAGGTGCTGGAAGCCATCATCCATGCGGTCCAGGCCGAAGACCCGGACATCGCCTGCAGCGTCTACCTGCTGGACCCGGACACCCGCCTGCTGAGCCTGGCGGCCGCACCGAGCCTGCCGCCACAGTACCGGGACAGCGTCAAGCAGGCGCCGATGGCGCCCGACGTCGGCAGCTGCCCCAGCGCCGCGTATCGCAACCAGCGGGTCATCTGCGAAGACATCCTCACTGATCCCAGGTGGGAACCGATCCGCGCCCTTGTGGCTGACACCGGCCTGCGCGCCTGCTGGTCCCAGCCCATCCGCGGTGCCCAGGGCGAGGTGCTCGGCACGTTCGCCATCTACCGGCGCCGCCCCAGCACACCAACCCGGGATGACGTGTCCTTCCTGGAGGCCGCCGCCGAACTGGCCAGCCTCGCCATCGGCCGGGTGCGGGGCGAGGAAGCCTTGCGTGAAGCGCGCCAGAGCGCCGAAGCCGCAGAGGCGGCCATGCGGCAGCTCGCCCATTACGACACACTCACCGGCCTCTCCAACCGCGCCGCCCTCAACGAGCGGCTGACCGCGCGGCTGGCAGCCCCGGGGGATGGCCTCGCATTGCTGTTCATCGATCTGGACGGCTTCAAGCAGGTGAACGACATTCGCGGTCACCGCGTCGGTGACGAACTGCTGCGCCAGGTCGCCGGCCGGCTGCGCGGGATCTGCAACGGACCGGACATCGACATCGGCCG